>DATLEG010000065.1:0-7321 GCA_035525465.1 Saccharimonadales bacterium (SeqCode) | reverse complement strand
GGACTCCCAGACCGCGAGGGACACGCCACTTTCGATGAGGGACAGATCGATGAGCTGACCCCGGCCGTCGGCCGCGCGCGCGATGAGCGCGGCGAGCACGGCGTACGCGCCGTAGAGGGCCGAGGTGAGATCGACCGCGGGGACCCCGATCTTCACCGGCGGACCGTCCGGCTCACCGGTGACGCTCATCAGCCCGCTTTCCGCCTGAAGGATGAGATCCAGCCCGGCCCGGTCGCGATACGGCCCGGTCCGACCGAATCCGGTGACCGCGAGGTAGATGAGGCCGGGGTGGTCGGCGGCGAGCGCGTCGTACCCCAGGCCGAGCCCGTCCATCGTCCCCGCCCGGAAGTTCTCGATGACGACGTCAGCCGCCCCCGCCAGCGTCCGGAACGCGGCCGCGCCGTTCGCCGTCTTGAGGTCGAGCGCGATCCCGCGTTTGTTCCGATTGAGGCGCAGGAACCCCGCGCCGTCCGCACCGGGGGCGGCGAACGGCCCCAGGGCGCGGCTGTAGTCGCCACCGTCCGGAGATTCGACCTTGATGACGTCCGCACCCATGTCGGCCAGGAGCGTTCCGGCATAGGGCCCGGCCATGAAGTTCCCGAGCTCGAGGACCCGGATGCCGTCAAGCGCGGGCGCGCGCATCGATGACCTCCCGGTAGAACGACACGAGCTGCTCGGTCACGTGCTTCCAGTCGAATTCGTGGGCCCGGGCCGCGGCGGCGGTGCCGAGCCGGGCGCGGAGATCCGGATCGGCGATGAGTCTCTCGAGCGCCGCCGCGATCGCCTCCGGCTCCTTTGGCTCCACCAGAAGTCCGCTCACGTTCCGCTGCACGACCTTCTTGTATCCGTGGATGTCGCTCGCGACGACCGGCGTCCCCGCGGCCATCGCTTCGAGGAGGACGATGCCGAACGATTCCTGACCGGTGCTCGGTGCGCAGAATACGTCGGCGGTCTTATAGAAGCGGGCCTTGTCGATGTCGTCGACCCTTCCGGCGAAGAGCACATCCGTCAGCCCGGTGCGATGCACGAAGCGGCGCAGCTCGCCCAGCTCCGGCCCGCGACCGGCGATGATCAGGCGCGTGTCGGGACGCCGCGGCTTGAGGAGCGCGTAGGCCCGGAGCAGGTGCATCGCCCCCTTGCGCGGCTCGAGTCGACCGACGAAGAGGATGTTCGCTTTCCCGTCGCGGTATTCCGGGAACGGCCTGGCGTTGGCGAAGAAGTCGACATCCACGCCGTTCGGGATGATCCGGTAGTCGCCCGGAAAATACCGTGAGACGAAGTGCCGCGCGGCGCTCGACACGGCGATCCGGCCGTCGAGCTTGTTCAGGTAGCGCATCCCGATTGGCCGGCCGAGCCAGTAGCTGACCGAAAATCCGCCGAACGCATGGAACGTCGCGACCTGCGGGCAGGTCGCCCGATCCAGGATCTGCGCTGAAAGGAGGGGCACGAGCGGCTCATGGTGGTGGATGATGTCGAACCGCTCGCGGTCGAGGATCTTCGTGACCAGGAATTCCAGGCGTGCCGACAGCGTGATCCGGCCGACGCTGCCGTTATAGGGGATCGCGATCGCCTGCCCGATCTGGATGACGTCCTGGGCCGGCGGGTCGTCGCCCCAGGGCGCGGTGATGATCCGGACCTCGTGACCGAGCTCACGAAGGCGCTCGTAGGTCTCCCGGATGTGCGCATTGGCACCTCCGGGCCGTGGGTACGCGTAGGGACTGACGATGCCGATCTTCATTGCCGCTTCGCCCGCTTCGGGCCGACCCGGGTCCGCACCCGCTTGTACGGGTCCCGCACCATCGAGCGCCATTGCTGCTTCGCGGCACCGTCAAGATGCTCACGCATCGTCCAATCGCGGCCGTGTGCCGTCGTCGTGCACGCGGTGATCGCCGCGCGCAGGGCGGCAGCGTCCCGACCGGGGAAGGCGGTCCAGGCGGTGCCGACGAGGTGGCCGTGGTGCGCGTCGCTCGAGCCGGTCTCGGCCACCCGCAGCACGTGCTGATTCAGCCGGGCGGCCCGGCCATCGCGGACCCGACCGGCATACGACGGATTCTTGAGCTCGATCCCGTCGATGAACGAGTCCGGGTCATCGAGCAGCGCGAGGCGGCGCAGGGCGCGCTCGCCGATCGAGAACGTGAGGTAGGAGAGCGGATGGGGCACGATGGCGACGCCACCGGCGCGGTGGATCGCCAGCACGGTCTCGGACAGCGGGCGGAACATCGGGATGTCGGTCTCGATGAACAGCGCCAGGAGATGGCCGGACCGCGTGGTCACCTCGATCCCGGTCACGATCTCGACCGGACTGGCGCGGCGGGCCGCGATGTCGCGAAGCTGGAACGCCCCCCGGATGTCGTCGTGATCGGTGAGGGCGATGACATCGAGGCCGACGCGCTCGGCGGTGTCGAGGATCGCGGCGGGCGACGCCAATCCATCGCCGAGGTCGGAATGGATCTGCAGATCCGCCTTCCCGGTCGCTCCCGTCCGCGCCGGGGCGTGCTCAGCTTCTCGGTCCACTCCTGACACCGTAGGTCACCGCTCCCAGAACGGCTCGAAGACCGACCACTGCTCCGGCGCCAGCCGGACATGCTGTTCCAGGAGGGCGGCGAACGCGGCCACGCCGGCACGGACATCGGCATCGCGGTCTCCGGTCCGCTGAAGCTCGAGCTCGGGGAGGATCTGTGCCAGGACGCGCCGTCCGTCGCGCCGGGCGAAGGCGGGCATGAGCGCGGCGCCGGTCCGCAGCGCGAGCGCGATATGGGCCGACGGGAGGAGCGCCTCACGGCCGAAGAACGGGACCCGGACCCCGACGCCGGTGACCGCCCGGTCGGAAAGCATCGCCAGGACCTCGCCGCGGCGGAGCACGCGGTGGACGCCGCGGGCGGAGTCGGTCTCGACGAAATGGATACCCATCGCTTTTCGGGCGCGATTGACCGACCGGGCGAGCGCACCGGTCTCGTTCTGCACCGGTAGGGTGACCGGATAGCCGGCGGCAGCGAAGATCTGGCCGCAGATCGAGACCGGTCCGAGATGAGCGCTGGCGACGATGACGCCCTTCCCCCGGCCGTACGCGGCACGGAATCCGTCCCAGCCGCTCGCGGTGATCTCACGCTCCAGCTGCGCCGGTCGCAGGCGCGCGAGGCGGAAGATCTCGAGGTAGTGACGCACCTGCGCGACGAAGGCCGCGCGTACCAGTGCCTCCCGGTCGGGGCGCTCCGGACAGATGATCGCGAGGTTGCGACGGACGGCGTCGCGGGCGGCGGGGGACGCGCGGTACGCGATGGTCCCGACCGCCACCGAGATCGGCCGGTGCGCCCAGAGCGGCAGCGCCGCGGCGACCCGCCCCGCCGCCTGCGCGAGGAATTCGGCCATCGCCGCTACGGCGTGCCCGCGGGAGGAAGCGGCCACATCGGACGAAAGATGTACCACTGCTCCGGCCACCGGCGGACGAAGCCTTCGAGTCCCGCGGCGATCTTTGCCGTGGCGAGATCGATGTCATGCGCGGCCTGGACGGTCCGCTCGACGAAGATCGGTGGGAGCGCGATGCCGGTGAAGGTGTTGTTGTGCTCGCGGACCGCGACGGCCACGACGATCGGCGCGCCGGAGACGCGGGCAAGGTTGGCCGCGACCGAGGGGAACGCGGTGCGCCTACCGAAGAAGGTCGCGTCGACGTTGTCGAGCTCCTGCGCCCGGGGGCCGAGATCCATCATCAACCCGACCATCTCGTTGCGGCGGAGCGCCTTCAGGACCTTCTTTGCCGCGCCCTCCGGCGGGAGGAGGGTGATGTTCTTGTGCGCGCGGTTGCCGACGAGCAGATCCATGAGCCGGGAGTTGTCCAGGTCGTCGGCGATGACGTTCAGCGGGATCTCATCGGAGATCCGCGCCCCGCCCAGCTCGAAGTTCCCGAAATGGATGGAGACGAAGATGAGTCCCTTTCCGTGGGCCCGCGCCGCCCGGAGGTGCTCCCAGCCCTGGACCGTGACGAGCCGCTCGAAGTCGCGGATCGTCAGCTTGGGGAACCGCATGATCTCGACCAGATACTTCGCGAAGTTCCGAAAGGAGCGGCGTGCGACCTCCGCGACCTCACGGTCGCCGGCCGGTCGTCCGAGCACGACCGAGAAGTTGTTCTTGGCGATCCGCCGCTTCGTGCCCCAGCCGAGGTAGGTGAGCTCGCCGGCAATGACTGCCGCGGCATAGAGCGGACGGGCCGGGACCCGCTGCGCGATCGTCGCGCCGATCCGCCAGCTCCAATACCCGATGCCGTGGACGATGTTGCCCAGCACCTTAGGAACGCGACACTACGGCTTGCCGGTGAGGGTGTCGGCATTCTTGCCGGCGATGTAGTCCTCGACCAGCTCGCGAGCCCGGTCGTCGGGGATCTGCCGGGGCGGGGACTTCATGAAGTACGACGCCGGTGCGACGATCGTTCCACCGAGGCCCCGGTCAAGGGCGAGCTTGGAGCAGCGGATCGCGTCGATGACGACACCGGCGCTGTTCGGGGAGTCCCAGACCTCGAGCTTCACCTCGGCGTTCAATGGCACGTCGCCAAAGGTGGTGCCCTCCATCCGGATGTAGCACCACTTGCGGTCCAGGAGCCAGGGGACGTAGTCGGACGGGCCGACGTGCACGTTCTCCGGCGCGATCTCGTAGTCGAGCATGCTGGTGACCGCGTTCGTCTTGCTGATCTTCTTGGACTCGAGGCGTTCCCGCTCGAGCATGTTCAGGAAGTCGGTGTTCCCCCCGAAGTTCAGCTGGTAGGTACGGTCGAGACGGACGCCCCGGTCCATGAACAGGCGCGTGAGGACGCGGTGGGTGATCGTCGCACCGACCTGGGATTTGATGTCATCACCGATGACCGGCAGGCCCTTCGCGGCGAACCGCTTTTGCCAATACGGCTCTCGGCCGATGAACACCGGGACGCAGTTGACGAATGCACAGCCGGCCTCGAGGATCTGCTCGACGTACCACTTCGTGGCCTCCTCGCTCCCCACCGGGAGGTAGGAGACCACGACGTCCACTTTGCGGTCTTTCAGTATCCGGACGATGTCGTCGGTCGGCCCGTCGGCCTTCTTGACCACGGACGCGAGGTACTTCCCGATGCCATCGTGGGTCATCCCCCGCGAGACCTTCACCCCGGTCTTCGGCACATCGTCGAAACGGTAGGTGTTGTTCGGCGCCGCGTAGATCGCCTCCGCGAGATCCTTGCCCACCTTGTTCCGGTCGACATCGATGGCGGCGACGAACTCGATGTCGCGTACGTGATAGCCGCCGAGCTCCACGTGCATCAGCCCCGGGATCTGATCCTTGGGTCTCGCGTTCCGGTAGTAGTGGACCCCCTGCACGAGCGAGCTGGCGCAATTGCCGACCCCGATGATCGCGACCCGGATCGGGCGCTTGCGTCTTGCCTCCGGTCGCGTCAGGGCGCGCGTTCGGGTCGCCTGCTTCGTCGGTGTCTTGCGTGCGGTCCGCGTTGCCATCTTGGAGTGCCTCCCTACCTGGTGCTGACGGAGCGGTCGCGGGTCACGGTCGGCGCTGCGGCTATCGGGACTTGAGGGTGGCCGCGACGTGCGCGACCCGCTGGAGCCAGGTGACCGTCGAGAGCAGCGCGACCACGGCCACGGCCAGGGTGAACACCGCGAAGAGGTCGAACACCCCCCAGACCCCGATGCCGACGAGCAGGATCGTGAGTCGCGCTTCCCGTGGGGCGAGGCCGACGTTCGCCTTCAGGCCCATCGACTCCGCCTTGGCCCGCACATAGCTCACCAGGAACGAGCTGATGAGCGCGATGATCGCCGCCCAGAACAGCAGCTGGTCGCCCCGTGCGGCCCCGAGCCAGGCGATCGCGGCGGCGAGCACCGCGTCGGACACCCGATCGAGCGTGGAATCGAGGAATGCCCCGAAGGTGGTCCCGCCCCCCGCGATGCGCGCAAGCTGCCCATCGAGGGTATCGGCAAGGGTCCCGACCAGGAGCACGAGGAGCGCGGCGATCGGCCGCTCGGATGAAAGGAGGAGCGAGCCGGCGACCGTGAAGGCCAGGCCGACCACGGTCACGCCGTTCGCGGTGACCCCGACGGCGTGCAGGCGCCGGGCGAGCGGGGCAAGGCCCAGCCGGGTGCCGGCGGCGATCTCCTTGGGGAGCACGCCGTGGCTCATCGCTCGCTCCGCGCGGGGTTCATCAGGGTGCGGTAGCCGCGCTCGTGCAGCTGGCCGAACCGCTCCCGATCGATCGTGCAGCGGACCTCACGGCCCCGGCGGACGGTGGTGATGATCCCGGCCCGCCGCAGTCGGCGCATGTGCCAGGAAACGAGGGGCTGCGAGATACGCAGTCGCTGGACGATATCGGTGAGCGACCGCTCGCCCTCGGCGGCCAGGATCTGCACGATCCGTAGCCGCGTCTCGTCCCCGAGCGCCCGGTAGTAGGTGCGAAGATCCGCGATGCTCGCGTGGGCCACCGACGCCTCCCGCCGCCCGCGCGGCGCAATACGCAAATGTTTGTTTATATGATTCTGACGCGCGGCAGATCCCTGTCAACCCGCCGATACTCCGGCCATGGCCTCTCGTCCGCGGCGTCCAGCCGCGCGCGCCGGTATGGCGCCGCTGTTCGACGGACCCGCGACGGGGACCCCAGATCGGGAAGAGGATCCAGCAGCGCTCGCCGGAAGGCCGCTCGCGGCGCGGATGCGACCCTCCGACCTGGATGACTACGTCGGCCAGGAGCAGCTCGTCGGCCCGGGGCGGGTGCTGCGCAAGGCGATCGACGCCGGCCAGATCCCGTCGATGATCCTCTGGGGTCCACCGGGCACGGGGAAGACGACCCTTGCGGCCATCGCCGCGCGCCGGGCCCGGGCGCGGTTCGTCGCGCTCTCGGCGGTCTCATCCGGCGTCGCCGAGCTGCGGCGGGTGATCGAAGAGGCGAAAGGCGTTCGCGCCGTGACCGGTGAGCGCACGGTCGTCTTCATCGATGAGATCCACCGGTTCAACAAGGCGCAGCAGGATTCGGTGCTCCCCTACGTCGAGGCCGGCGATGTGACGCTCATCGGCGCGACGACCGAGAATCCCTCGTTCGAGGTGATCTCGGCACTGTTGTCTCGTACCCGCGTCTTCGTGCTGCAGCCCCTCGGAGAAGCGGAGGTCGGTACGATCGTTGAGCGCGCGCTCTCGTCCGATCGCGGCCTGGGCGGCGGGGTGACCGTTGCCCCCGACGCGCTGCACGCCCTGGTCGTGGTCGCGAACGGCGACGCGCGCGTCGCGCTGAACGCCCTTGAGCTGGCGGCCGACGCGGCGACCCCATCGGCCGACGGCCACAGGCAGGTCGATCTCCCGG
>DATLEG010000199.1:0-3197 GCA_035525465.1 Saccharimonadales bacterium (SeqCode) | reverse complement strand
GCGTGGCTCGCCGGAGCTCGCGTCGCTCGTCGACGCGGTGGTCGTGGGCCTGGAGGCAGGGCTCACGTTCGAGCTGGCGCTCGCGGCGCTGGTGGACCGGGCGCCGCGGGTCGCCCGGCTCCCCGAGGGCCGCCGGCTCCTCGCGGACCTGCGCCTCGGACGCCCTCCGCGACTGGCGTTCGCCGCGTTCGCCGCGGCGGGGCCGGAGGAGGCGCGCATCGCCGGTCTGGTGGATGCGGCGTCCCGGTTCGGCTCGCCGCTCGCCGAGCTTCTCGTGACCCAGGCCGACGCCCTGCGCGAGAGCGAGCGACGGCGGGCCGAGGGACGCGCCCGACGGCTGCCCGTGCTGCTGCTGTTCCCGCTGACGTTCTGCGTGCTTCCCGCACTGCTCATCGTGTTCCTCGGCCCGCCGCTCCTGTCGGTCGCCGGGCCCTGACGGCTTCGCCGGGCCCCCCGGCCTCCCCCATTCGGGGGAGTACCGCTTTCCTACTTGCCCGGCGGGTAGTCCAAATGGAGAGTGGGCCCAGCAGGTCCGGGGAAAGGAGACAGACATGGACATCCAGCGGTTCTTCGTGGATGACGAGGGTCAAGGCCTCGTCGAATATGCACTCATCATTGCCGTCATCGCCATCGCGGTCATCGTCGCGATGATCTTCCTCCGCGGCCAGATCACGAACATCTTCAGCAACATCGGCAACAACCTCACCTAGCCACGGTCGTACGCGGTCTGACGGAGGCGGCGCTCGCAGCAGGCGGGCGCCGCCCCTTTTTTCAGCGGTCGAGAGGGGTAGCGCATCGACGCACTGGCGGTCGCCGAGAATGTCATCCTCGTCGCCTTCGTGCTGACGGTCATCTGGACCGATTGGCGGACGCGGCGCATTCCGAACGCCGTCACGTATCCGGCAATGCTCGTCGGGGTCGGGTTCGGCCTGGCCGAGAGCCTTCTTGGTCCGTCGGGGTTCCCCGGTGGTCCGTTCGCCGGAGGACTCCTCGACCACCTGGCCGGGGTCGTCGTGGGCTTCCTGGTGTCCTACCCGTTCTACGCCGCCGGCGGTCTGAAGGCCGGCGACGGCAAGCTGCTCATGGCGGTCGGTGGGCTCAAGGGCACGGCGTTCCTCTTGCAGGCCGCGGTCTGGGGCGCGCTCGCCGGGGGCGTCATCGCGATCGCCTTCATCGCCCTGCGACGACTGAGCCGTCCCGCACCGGGTGATGCCCCGAACACGATGCATGCCCTGATGAAGACCTGGATCCCCTACGGGGTGGCGTTGGGCCTGGGCGCGCTGATCGCGCTGGCCCTCCAGCTCCGCCCCATATCATGAGGCCGACCGATGGCTGACCCGATCCGCATCCTCGTCGTCGATGACATCGCCGAAACGCGCGAAAATCTCGCCAAGCTCATTGGGTTCGAGACGGACATGGTCATCGCGGGGTCCGCCGACGGTGGGCAACAGGCGGTCGAGCTCGCGAAGCGCGAGCGTCCGGACGTCATTCTCATGGACATCAACATGCCGGGCATGGACGGGATCACCGCGACCGAGATCATCGCGAACACCGTCCCCGGCTCCCCGATCATCATGATGAGCGTTCAGGGGGAACAGGATTACCTCCGCCGCTCGATGCTTGCCGGCGCGCGTGAGTTCCTGGTGAAGCCGTTCTCGGCCGATGAGCTGGTGAACGCGATCCGCCACGTCCACGAGATCGAGAAGGTGAAGCGGGCGCGCTATGAGCAAGCCGCTCCGGCCCCGCCCCCCGCCGCGTCGTCGCAGCCCACCGGTGGACCGGTGCGCGGGAAGATCATCACCTTCTTCTCACCGAAGGGCGGCGTCGGCCGCACCACGATCTCGACCAACCTCGCCGTGGCGCTGCATCAATCGACCGGGCAGCCCGTCTGCCTGGTCGACGGCAGCCTTCCGTTCGGTGACATCGCGGTGATCCTGAACATGAGCCCCAAGGCGAAGACCATCGCCGACCTCGTCGGCGCCTTCGACCAGGTCGACGCCGAGGTCATGGAGAGCGTGCTCGTGTCGCACTCGACCGGGATCAAGGTGTTGCTCGCCCCGCCGACCCCGGAGGCGGCGGAGCTCATCACCGGCGCGAACATCAAGAAGGTCCTCGAGACCCTCCGCGAGAGCTATGCCTACGTCGTCGTGGATACCTGGCCATCGTTCCAGGAGCAGGTCCTCACGATGCTGGACATCGCGGACGTCATCCTGACCCTCATGACCCTCGAGATCACCAGCCTCAAGAATGTCCGGGTCTTCATGGAGATCGTCGAAAAGCTCGGGTACGACGAGAAGAAGGTCCAGCTCGTCGCCAACCGGAACGACAGCTCGGGCGGGATCAAGGCCTCGGACGTCGAGAGCAGCCTGGCCCGGAAGATCCCGCACACCATCGTGTCCGACGGTCGCGCGCTCGTCCTCGCGGTGAACCGCGGCGTGCCGTTCGTCATCAGCCACCGGGACAGTCAGGTCGCGAAGGACATCTTCACCCTGGCAGGCAAGCTCTCCGGGGCCGACGACCCGGTGCCCGAGGGAGCGGTGCCACAAAAACCGGTCGCACGGCCCGGCCGGCGGCTCTTCGCCAGGTAACGACCGTTCCGGTCGGAAAAATAGCCCGAAAGAGCCCCTTTCGATCCATCCGGTGGCAACGTACGGTCGTAGACTCGGATCAGGGGAGCGGGCGCCTTGTCGGCTCCTCGGACCCCGGATAACGAGCGCCGGAAGGTTGGGTTAAGGGAAAGAGATGTCTCTCCTCAAGCGCATCGAAGGCGCCCGGCCCGCCGGGACCCCCGAGGCTCCGGCCGCCCCCTCCGGCGACGGCCGCCCGCCCCAGGACACCGGCCCGCTCACCCAGTCCGCCGCCCCGGCCCGGGACGGGAACCGTGATCTGCGGGTCCAGCTCCAGACGAAGATCATCAATAACCTCGATCCACGCCTCGACCTGTCGGATGTGAAGGCCGTCCGGTCGAACATCGAGGAGATGTTCAACCGGTACCTGGACGATGAGGGCGTGGTCATCACCCGGGTCGAGCGACAGCGGATGTTGGATCAGATCGTCGACGAGATCCTCGGCTTTGGCCCGATCCAGCCGCTCCTCAATGACGACAGCATCACCGAGGTCATGGTCAACGGACCGTTCCGGGTCTATGTGGAGCGCAAGGGAAAGCTGCAGCTCTCGGACGTGACCTTCCAGAGCGA
>DATLEG010000064.1:0-2177 GCA_035525465.1 Saccharimonadales bacterium (SeqCode) | reverse complement strand
CGTGATCGCCCGATCCGGCATCCGGACGCTGCCCTGGGCCGCGCGCCCGTGGGCCGCGGCCGGGGTCGTGGTGTTCCTGCCGCTCGTCCTCGAGGTGGTCCTGGGGAACCTCAACCTGCTCACCCTGGCACTCTGTCTGGTCGCCTGGCGCTGGCGCGATCGGGCGCCGGTGGGGGGACCGGTCCTGGCCCTCGCGGTGGGCCTCAAGCTGCTCCCCGCGGCGCTGCTCCTGTTCTATGCCGGGTCCGGCCGGTGGCGGCTCCTCGGCTGGGCCGCGGCGACCGGCGCGGTCGGGCTGGCGCTCACCGCCGCGGTGATGCCGGACCGTCTTGCCGAGTACCTGCGGTTCGCGCCGCGCCTGCTGGAGCAGGACTGGGTCTTCGCGGTCATCGATCGGCCCCGGCCGGAATGGCTTGCGGCCGTCTTCTGGAACGACGCGTTCCCGAATGTCGTGGCGGTCTTCGTCGCGATCGGCGCGTTCGCCGCCGGTCGCGCCGCGCGGGGCGGGGGAGAGCGCGCCACCACGCTGCATCACATCACCCTGGCGACGATGGCGTACCTCGCGCCCTTCGGGTACTTCTGGACCACGTTCCTGGTCCTGGCACTTCCGCTGTTCGGGGACGTCCTGCGGCGGTCCCTCGCGCTCGGCTCGACACTTTCACGGGTCGCCGCGGTGAGCGTCGTCGTCCTCTGCTGGGGTCTCATGCAGCTCCAGCAGCTCGGCGATCTCATCCCGATCCTCGCGCACCTTGCCGGCACCCTCGGGCTGGTCGGGCTCGCGCTGATCCTGCTCGGCCGGTCGGCCCGTGCTCAGATCGAGGGCAGGTCGATGTCGCGATCCCGGGCGAAGGCCACCGCGTCCTCGTAGCCCGCGTCGGCATGTCGCATGACGCCGGTCCCCGGATCGGTCGTGAGCACGCGACGGAGCTTCTCCCGGCCGAGCGGCGAGCCATCGGCGACGGCGACCATGCCGGCGTGGATCGAATTCCCGATCCCCACGCCACCCCCGTGGTGGACCGAGACCCAGGTCGCGCCCGCGGCGGTGTTCACCAGGGCGTTGAGGATCGGCCAGTCGGCGATCGCATCGCTCCCGTCGCGCATCCCCTCGGTCTCGCGGTTGGGCGAAGCGACCGAGCCGGAATCCAGGTGATCACGTCCGATGACGATCGGCGCCTTGAGCTCTCCGCTCCGCACGAGGTCGTCGATCCGCTCCCCGAACGCGGCGCGCTCGCCGTAGCCGAGCCAGCAGACCCGCGCCGGGAGACCCTGATAGGGGACGCGGTCCGCCGCGAGGCGGATCCAGCGCGCGAGTGACCGGTCCTCCGGGAACAGCTCGAGCACCGCGCGGTCGGTGCGCGCGATGTCCGCCGGATCGCCGGAGAGCGCGACCCAGCGGAACGGTCCCTTCCCCTGCTCGAACAGTGGCCGGATGTACGCGGGCACAAAGCCCGGGTAGGCGAAGGCGTCGGCGTAGCCGGCGGTCTGCGCTTCCCCCCGGAGGTTGTTCCCGTAGTCGAACGCCACCGCACCGGCCCGCTGCAGGGCCACGATCGCCTCGCAGTGCCGCGCGATGGACTCGCGCGAGGCGGCGATGTACCCATCGGGGTCGTTGATCCGGAGGATCGCCGGGTGGCGCACATCGGGGACGTAGCCGTCGAGCGGATCGTGTGCCGCGGTCTGGTCGGTCACCACATCGACCGGGGTCCCACGGCGGACGAGCTCGGGGAACACCGACGCGGCGTTCTCGATGACCGCGATGGAGCGCGGCGTCCCTGCGGCGACATGGCGCGCGGCGGTCGCCAGGGCGTCCTCCAGCGACGGGGCGATCTCATCGAGGAAGCCCTGCTGCAGGCGCCGCTCGGCGCGGGTCGCATCGCATTCGACGACCAGCGCGACGCCGCCGTTCATCGTGATCGCGAGCGGCTGCGCGCCGCCCATGCCCCCCAGCCCGGCGGTGAGGACGAGCCGGCCGTTCAAGGTGCCATCGAAGTGGGTGCGGGCGACCGCGGCGAAGGTCTCATAGGTGCCCTGGAGGATGCCCTGGGTCCCGATGTAGATCCAGGACCCCGCGGTCATCTGGCCATACATCGTCAGGCCCATCGCCTCGAGCGCCCGGAACTCCTCCCAGGTCGCCCACTTGGGCACGAGCATCGCGTTGCTGATGAGCACCCGCGGCG
>DATLEG010000183.1:0-4391 GCA_035525465.1 Saccharimonadales bacterium (SeqCode) | reverse complement strand
TACCTTGACCGCGTGGCCGAAGGTCCCGTACTCTTGGCAGAACGTGAACGGCCGGGTATCCCTTGCGCTCATTCTCGAGGTCCTCCTTACGGGGACAGGAGATCGCGCGGGCGGCTAGCGGAAGCGACACAGCACCTACGGACCGAAAGCCTCCCGGGATCGGGAGGCTTTTTTCGTACCCCCGCCCACCCGAACGGTGCGTGGGTCGGCGAGAGAAGGAGCGCGACATGGCGGCGGAGATGCAGACCGGCGGGCAGGCCGCAGAGGCGACTCTGCGGGGGTCGCAGCTGGTCTGCGAGGCCCTGCGCGACGCCGATGCCGATGTCGTCTTCGGCTACCCCGGGGGCGCGACGCTCCCGATCTACGACGCGCTCCCCGATCACCCCTGGCTGCGTCACATCCTGGTCCGGCATGAGCAGGGGGCCGCACACATGGCCGACGGCTACGCGCGGGTCGCCCGCCGCCCGGGCGTGTGCCTTGCCACCAGCGGCCCGGGGGCCACGAATCTCGTCACCGGCATCGCCTCGGCGTACATGGACTCGATCCCGATGGTCGCCATCACCGGTCAGGTGTCGAGCGCGCTCATGGGCCGCGACGCGTTCCAGGAGACCGATGTCCTCGGCATGGTGGGCCCGATCACCAAGCACGCCTTCCTCGTCGAGCGGGTGGAGGATATCCAGCCGACGATCGCCCGGGCCTTCGCCATCGCGATGGCCGGGCGTCCCGGGCCGGTGCTCGTGGACATCCCGAAGGATCTCCAGAATGCCTCCGCGCCGCTCCGGCGCAGCACGGTCGCCCCGCCACCGGTCGCGTTCATCGACGAGGCGGCGCTCGATGCGGCGGTCCGCCTGCTCGCGGACGCCGAGCGACCGCTCATCATCGCCGGGCACGGCGTCCGGCTGGCGGGGGCGCATGGCCTGCTCGCCGAGCTCGCGCGCCGTCTCGATGCGCCGGTCGCCCACACGCTGCTCGGTCTGGGTGCGTACTCAGAGGAGGATCCGCTCGCTGCGGGGATGCTCGGGATGCACGGCGTTCCCGCCACGAACCGAGCGGTGAATGCGGCCGACGTCATCCTTGGCCTGGGCCTGCGGTTCGACGATCGGGTCACCGGAAAAGTGAGCGCGTTCGCCACCCGGGCGAAGATCATCCATGTCGACATCGACCCGACGCAGATCGGGAAGAACGTGCCGACGGCGGTCGGGATCGTCGCCGACGCGGGAGCGGCCCTCGCTGCGCTCATCGCCCGGGTACCTACCCGTTCGCATCCGGCCTGGCGCGAGCAGGCGGGAGCTGCGCGAAGCCGGCCGCGCCTGGCGAGCTACGAGGACCAGGTCGAGCTCGCCCCCCGGCCGGTCGTCCGGGCGATCCGCGAGGCCGCCCGGGCCGACGCGTACTTCGTGAGCGATGTCGGTCAGCATCAGATGTGGGCCGCGCAGCATCTTGGCCTGGTGGCGCACGACCGCTACCTCACCTCTGCCGGTCTGGGCGCCATGGGCTACGCCCTCCCGGCGGCCATCGGCGCGCAGGTCGCCGACCCGGACGCCGACGTCTGGGCCATCGCCGGTGATGGTGGGGCGCAGATGACGATCCAGGAGCTGGGCACCGCGGTCCAGGAAGACCTCCCCGTGAAGCTCGTCATCCTGAACAACGGCTACCTCGGGATGGTGCGCCAGTGGCAGCAGCTGTTCTTCAACGGCCGGATCTCGCAGACCCCGATCTCGAGCCCCGATTACGTGAAGCTTGCCGACGCCTACGGCGCGCGCGGGTTCGTGGTCGAGCGGCGGACCGACCTCGCCCGCATCCTCGCCGCGGCCGCGGCCTGCGATGGCCCGTGTGTCGTGGATGTGCGCATCGAGCGGGAGGCCAACGTCTGGCCGATCGTGCCCCCCGGGGGCGCGAACGCCGAGCTCATCGAGGAGCCCGTCCGATGAATCAGGTGCGGTTCCGGATGGACGTCGAGCGCGAGCCCGGTGCCCTCGAGCGCGTCCTCGGGGTCATCCGGCGCCGCGGCCTGGACCTCGAGCACCTCGACGTGACCATCGCCGACCCGCGCACCTGGACCGTCGCGGTGCTCGGGCGCCTGTCAGTGGCGGACGCGGACCTTGCCCTTCGCCAGCTCACATCGCTCACCAACGTGCGTCTCGCGCGAATCGAGGAGGAATAAGTGGCCACCATCTATTACGACGCCGATGCCGACCCTGAGGCCCTTCGCGGCAAGACCATCGCGGTCATCGGCTATGGCAGCCAGGGACACGCGCATGCCTTGAACCTTCGCGACAGCGGCCACACCGTCGTCGTCGGCCTGCCGGCGGGAAGCCGGAGCCGGGCCAAGGCCGAGGCCGATGGCCTCACCGTGAAGGACGTGAAGGAAGCGGCCCGGGACGCCGACGTCGTCGTGATCCTCGTGCCCGATCCGACCCACCGCGCGGTCTGGGAGGAGATCTCCGAGTTCATGGGCGCCGGCCGGACCCTGGTCGTCGCGCATGCGTTCTCGGTGCATTTCAAAGAGATCGTGCCGACGCCCGGGGTCGACGTCGTGCTCATCGCCCCCAAAGCGCCGGGCCACCGGATGCGCGAGCTGTACACCGAGGGCCGGGGGGTGCCGGCGCTCATCGCGGTCGCGCAGGACGCAAGCGGTCACGCCGAGCGGACCGGCCTCGCCTACGCGCAGGCGGTCGGCTCGACCCGGGCGGGTGTCATCCGCACGACCTTCGCCGAGGAGGTCGAGACCGATCTGTTCGGTGAGCAGGCGGTCCTCTGCGGCGGCATCTCCGAGCTGGTGAAGACCGGCTTCGAGACGCTGGTCGAGGCGGGCTATCAGCCCGAGGTCGCGTACTTCGAGTGCCTGCACGAGATGAAGCTCATCGTCGACCTCATGTACGAGGGCGGGATCAGCTACATGCGCTACAGCGTGAGCGACACCGCCGAGTTCGGTGACTACAGCTCCGGCCAGCGGGTGATCGACGAGCGAGTGCGCGCGACGATGCGCCAGGTCCTGACCGAGATCCAGGATGGCTCCTTCGCCAAGCGCTGGATCGCCGAGGCCCGGAGCGGCGCTCCCGAGCTGCATCGCCGTCGCGCCGCCGAGCAGGATCACCAGATCGAGCGGGTCGGACGCGAGCTGCGGCGGATGATGCCGTGGCTTGCGCGCCGCGAGGTCCCGAAGGCCGCGCCGGCCGCCGAGCCGGCCACGGCGGGAACGCGATGACCATCCAGGAGCGCCTTGCCGCCCTCGGGATGCCGTTCGAGGGCGAGCGTCTGCGGATCGCCGAGGCCCTGGTGGATGCCCATACCGAGAGCCCGGACTCGCTGCACGACATCCAGCTCATGACCATCGCGGTGGAGGCCTATCGCGGCCCGGGGTCCCCGGACCTCGTATGACGATGCCCTTCGGGAAGTACCGCCCGTTCCGGCCGCTGGCCGGGGGCCTTCCCGACCGGACCTGGCCCGGCCGCACGACCCTGCGCGCGCCGCAGTGGTGCTCGGTCGACCTGCGCGACGGCAATCAGGCGCTCATCGACCCGATGGATCCGGCCCGCAAGCTGCAGCTCTGGACCGCCCTGGTGGCGATGGGATTCACGGAGATCGAGGTCGGTTTTCCCGCGGCGTCGCAGCCGGACTACGACTTCATCCGGCAGCTGATCACCGAGGACCGGATCCCCGCCGACGTCACGATCCAGGTCCTTACGCAGTGCCGTCCCGAGCTCATCGAGCGCACCTATGAGTCGCTGGCCGGCGCGTCACGGGCGATCGTCCATTTCTACAACTCGACCTCCGTCTGCCAGCGGCGGGTCGTGTTCCGTGAGGAAAAGCCCGGGATCACGAGGATCGCGGTCGATGCGGCGCGCCTCTGCAAGCGCTTGGAGCGCACCCTCCCCGGAACGGTCGTCCGCTACGAGTATTCCCCCGAGAGCTTCACCGGCACCGAGCCGGACTACGCGGTCGACATCTGCGCCGCGGTGATGGACGTCCTCGAGCCGTCGGTGGACCGGAGGATCGTCCTGAACCTCCCCGCGACGGTCGAGATGTACACACCGAATGTGTATGCCGATGTGATCGAATGGTTCGGCCGGGCGGTGCCGCACCGCGAGGCGGCGATCCTCTCACTGCATCCGCACAATGACCGCGGGTCCGCCGTCGCGGCCGCGGAGCTCGGTCTCCTGGCGGGCGCGGAGCGGGTCGAGGGCACGCTCTTCGGGAACGGGGAGCGGACTGGCAACGTGGATCTGGTCACCCTTGCCCTGAATCTGTTCAGTCAGGGCATCGACCCGGAGCTGGACCTTGGGGACATCGATGCGCTCCGGCGCGTGGCCGAGCACGTGAACCGGCTCCCGGTCCATCCCCGTCACCCCTACGTCGGCGATCTGGTCTACACCGCCTTCTCCGGCTCC
>DATLEG010000062.1:0-4096 GCA_035525465.1 Saccharimonadales bacterium (SeqCode) | reverse complement strand
CGCCCGGCGGACTTCTACGTCGCGCGGCACCAGCGCGTCTTTCAAGCGGCTCTGGAGCTGCTGGAGCGGCGCGAGCGGATCGACCCGCTCACCATCCAGGTCGAGCTCGCGCGGCGCGAGGAGCTGGACCGGGTCGGCGGGGCCGCGTATCTGCGTGAGCTGGCCGACAGCGTCCCGACCGCCGTGGAGGTGGAGCGGTTCGCGAAGGTCGTCCGCGACCGATCCCTGCTCCGGCGTCTCCTCGGTGCCGCCACGGCGATCGCCGCCGACGCGTACGACGAGCCCACGGATATCGCCCTCACCCTCGACCGGTCGGAGCAACGGATCTTCTCCCTTCGCGACGAAGCGGCCAACGCGCAGCTCAATCACATCAAGAACGCGCTGCGTCAGAACTATGAGCACCTCACCGAGCGGATGGAGCATCCCTACGAGGTGAGCGGCACCGCCACCGGCTTCCGTGAGATCGACGGGTACACCCAGGGCTTCAATACCGGTGACCTCGTGATCATCGCGGCCCGGCCCTCGGTCGGCAAGACGAGTCTGGGGCTCGGGATCGCCTACAACATCGCCAAGCGCGGCACCTCGGCACTGGTGTTCTCGCTCGAGATGGACAACAAGCAGATCGTCCATCGGCTCCTCGGTCTGAACAGCCGGGCCGACCTCCTTGCGCTGCGGACCGGGAACGTCATCGACACCGAAGCGGCGAGCGCGCTCATCGGCCTGCCGATCCTGCTCGACGACACCCCCGGCCTCTCGATCATGGAGCTGCGGACCAAGTCGCGGCGCGCGCTCGCGCAGACCCAGGGCGGCCTTGGGGTCATCGTCGTCGATTACCTCCAGCTCATGCGGACCGGCGAGCATGAGGAGAACCGGGTCCAGGAGATCGCGACGATCACCCGGAACCTGAAGTCGCTGGCCCGCGAGCTTGGGGTCGTGGTCATCGCGCTGTCGCAGCTCTCCCGGGCCGCCGGCGACTCCGGCAGCGAGCCGAAGCTCTCGACCCTCCGGGAGTCCGGCGCGATCGAGCAGGACGCGGACATCGTGCTCATGCTCTGGCGCGACAAGGAGGACCAGCCCGCCGGCGCGCCAAAGCTCATCCATGGGAGCGTCGCGAAGAACCGCAATGGTCCGACCGGTCTGTTCGAGCTCTTCTTCGAGAGCGAGCAGGCGCGCTTCTTCAGCCGCGCGGCCGACGACGGGATGCCGGTATGACCACCGAGGTCGGCGACCGTCGTCTCCCCAAGCCGCCGCCCGAGAATCCGGAGGCCGAGGCATCGCTCCTGGGAGCGATGCTCATCGACTCGCTCGTCTACACCGATGTCGTCCGCGACCGCATCAGGCCGGACGATCTGTCGCGGGCGAACCACCGGGCGGTGCTGCGGGCCATCGAGCGGGTCTTTGCGCACGGCGACGCGATCGGCTTCCAGAGCGTCCTCGCCGAGCTCGCCGTGGCATCGGAGGTGGAGGCCGTCGGAGGATCGCAGTTCCTCGTGGGCCTCATGCAGTTCGTGCCCACGGTCGCGCACGCCGAGACCTATGCGGCGATCGTCGAGCGGACCGCGCTCCTCCGCAAGCTCATCGGCGCGGCGAACGAGATCGCGCGCCTCGCCCTCATCCGTGAGGATGCGCGGGCGGCGGTGGATGAGGCTCAGAACCTCCTCTTCGCGGTGAGCGAGTCGTCGCTCCATCGCGACATCATCCCGCTGGAGATCGCCCTGCAGCGCTACGCGGAGAACATCGCCGCGCGTCGCGATGGCCAGACGACCGGGATCCGCACCGGCTTCAAGACCCTGGACGCCAAGACCGGCGGGCTCCAGCAGTCGGATCTCATCATCGTTGCCGGACGGCCCGGTCTCGGAAAGACCAGCCTTGCGCTCAACTTCGTCGAGCACGCCGCGATCACGCTCGGGAAGACCTGCGCGGTGTTCTCGCTGGAGATGAGCGAGATGCAGCTGGTCCAGCGCCTCATTTCGATGACCGCCGAGATCGACGGGAATCGGATGCGGCGCGGCCGGCTCTCCATCGACGAGCTCGGCGCGATCTCCGACGCCTCGAGCCGGCTGCAGCAGTCGGCCATCTTCGTCGAGGAATCGAGCCGCCTCACGGTCACCGACATCCTGGCCAAGTCCCGCCGGCTGCAGGCCGAGCACGGTGGCCTCGATCTGATCGTCATCGACTACCTGCAGCTCATCGAGGGCGCCGGCAACGACGAGAACCGGGTCCAGGAGGTCGCCAAGATCACCCGGTCCCTCAAGGCGATCGCCCGTGAGCTGCAGGTGCCGGTCATCGCGATCTCGCAGCTCTCACGGCAGATCGAGACGCGCGGCACCGAGCCGATGCTCTCCGACCTGCGCGAGTCCGGATCGATCGAACAGGACGCGGACCTGGTGATGTTCCTCTGGCAGAAGGACCAGCAGGACCGCAAGGACGGGGTCGTGCGGTTGAAGCTGGCGAAGCACCGGAACGGTCCGACCGCGGACCTCGATCTCCACTTCGAGGCCGAGCTCACCCGATTCCGTGACTTGGGGGAGACCCGCGTCGAGATCTAGCCGCTCGCTGATCGAATCTGGCTCAGGCGGGCTCGATGGCGACGGTGATGTGTGCCCGGACGTCGCCCAGGAGCCGGATCTCCACGCGATGGACCCCGAGCGTGCGGAGGGGATCGGCATGGATCTTCATCCGGTCGACCGCGATCCCGGCTTCCTTCGCGAGCGCATCGCTCACATCCTTGGTCGTGATCGAGCCGAAGGCCTTGCCCTGCTCGCCGGCCTTGAGCTTGAACACGAGCGTGACGGCGTCCAGCTTCCTGGCGAGCGCCTCCGCATCGGCGTGGGCGCGCTCCACCTTGTGGGCCGCGCTGTCTCGCTGCTGCGCGACCCGCTTGAGCTCGCTCGTGCTCGCGATGATCGCCAGCCCGCGCGGCAGCAGGAAGTTCTGGGCGTAACCGACCGCGACATCCTTGACCTCACCCGGGCGGCCAAGTCCGCGGACCTCTGTTTTGAGGACGACGCGCATCGCGGACGCTGGCTACGCGGTCGGGACGGGCTCGGGCAGCGAGCCGTCCTGCTCGCTCTTGCGCAGCTCCATCTCCCAAGCGAGGACCGAGGCCGCAACGGCGAGGATCCCCATCACCGTCATCGCGCCGATGACCGCGAGGATCGCCTCGACCACGCCGAACATCCCGCCACTGTCACGATCGCTCATTAGTCGCCCCCTTTAGCGGTCCGCCACGCGAACGCTCAGATTACTAGACGCCTGTCGCCCCTGAAGGCCCGTCAGACCCCGTGGACATCGCCCTGCGGGAACTGTGCCCGCACGGCGCGGATCGCGGCGACGACGCCGGCCTCGCGGTCCGGTGCCCAAAAGGTGACCTGATAGCGCACTTTGCCATCGCTCACCCCCCGGAGCTCGACGTCAGGCGCCGGATCCTTCGCGACCGCGGTGGCTTCGGCGAGCGCGGCGCGGACCGACTCGGTGCTGACCACATCGCTCTCCGTCCCGACGGTGAGCCAGATCTGGGCCCGGCGGAGGGGGAACCGCGAGAGGTTCACCACCGGCTTGGTCATGAAATCGCCGTTGGGAATGATCACCTCACGGCCGTCCGGGGTCCGCAGCTGCGTGGTCCGGAAGGAGATCTCCTCCACCACCCCGGTGTAGCCCGAGACCTCGATCGTGTCGCCGATGCGGAACGGCCGCTCGACGAGGACCCACACGCCGGCGAAGAAGTTCCGCAGGATGTCCTGGAGCGAGAGTCCGATCACGATCCCGATGACGCTGAAGGAGGTGAGGATCCAGCCGAAGGCGCCCTGGGTGTAGATCGCGAGCACGACGAGCGTCCCGAGGATGATGACCGCAAGCTGCGACAGGTTGCCCAGGAGCACGGTCGCGTTCGCGTGCGCCCGGTGCCGGGTGAGCGCCCGCATCGCCGTCGCCCGGACCGCCCGAGAGAGGACCAGGGTGATCACCGCCACGACCGCGGCCCAGAGGGTCCGGAGGGTGTAATCGAGCAGGGTGTCGCGGAACGCGGCGAACTCCGGGGTCACCGGCCGATGCTAGGGGTGCCGCGGGTCCTCCCGCCCCGCGGCGCCGGTCGCCG
>DATLEG010000155.1:0-19134 GCA_035525465.1 Saccharimonadales bacterium (SeqCode) | reverse complement strand
TCGCTGATGCGATAGGCGTGCAGCTCGGGCACGCCGGTCCGCAGCGACACCAGGACGTAATACGCCTCGGGGTAGTGCGCTTCGGCCCGATCGGTGGGCGACGGATACGGCTGGCTCACCGGATGGCTGTGATAGATCGCGATGAGCTCCTCGCCTCGGGCGTCCATGTCGCGGAATGCGGCGAGCTGCTCGCGAGCATCAATGAGGTAGCGGCTGACCGGTGTGGGATGCGCGTTCTTGCACCGGATCAGGCGAAGGGCGCCGCCGCCAGCGGCGATGAGCCCGCAGGCCTCGCGGGGCGCGTCGGCCCGCGCATGGGACACGATCTCGTCCCGCAGCGCCTGCGGCAGGATGAAGGGGATCGGATCGGTCAGCGGCCGCCCGCCATCGCCGGGATCACCATGATCACCGCACCGTCGGTGACGGGCGTAGCCAGACCGGCCCCGCCGCGCGCGTCATCCTCTCCGATGTAGACGTTCACATACGAGCGGATCGCGCCGGCGTCGTCGAGGATGCGGCTCCGGAAGCCGGGATGGCGACGCTCGATGTCGGCGAACACATCGCCCAGGCTGGCGCCGGTGGCCAGCACCGTCGCGTGGCCACCGACCGAGTCGCGCAACGCGCCGGGCAGTCGAACGGTCACAGACATGGCATCACTCCCAAAGCGGCGTGGAGAGATAGCGGTCCCCTCCATCTGCGATCAACACGACAACGACCCCATCCTGCTCCCGCGCGAGCGCCAGCGCAGCGGCGACCGCGCCCCCGCCGGACGGCCCGGCGAAGATCCCCTCTTCACGGGCGAGCCGGCGGGTCATCGCCAGCGCCGCCTCGGTGGAGACCACGGTATGGACATCGGCAAGCGACTCGTCCCAGATCGCCGGCCGAAGCGCGCTCGGCAGGTGCTTCCAGCCCTCGATCCCGTGGAGCGCGTCGTCGGGCTGGACCGCGACGATCCGAACGCCTTGTGGCCGCAGGGCCCGCGACACCCCACCGATCGTTCCGGAGGTGCCCACGCCGGCGACGAAGTGGGTCACCCGCCCGCCGGTCTGGGCCCAGATCTCGGGGCCGGTGGTGCGCTCGTGCGAGAGCGGATTCGCCGGATTGCCGTACTGGTCGAGATAGACATAGCGGCCCGGCTCGCGGCCGGCCTTCTCGCGCGCGGCGAGGATCGCGCCGTCGGTCCCTTCGAGCGGGTCGGACAGGGTGAGCGTCGCGCCGTACGCGCGGGCGATCCGCTTGCGCTCGAGCGAGACCCGATCGGGCATGCACAGCTCGACCGGATGGCCGCGGACCGCGCCGACCAGGGCAAGGGCGACGCCGGTGTTGCCGCTGGTCGCATCGAGGAGTGTCGCGCCGGCGGGGATCCCGCCCTCCTCGGCCGCGAGGACCATCCAGAGCGCCGGGCGGTCCTTCACGCTCCCGCCCGGATTGGCCGACTCGAGCTTGGCCCAGACCTCCGCGCGGGACCCGGAGGCAAGACGGGTGAGGCGGACCAGCGGGGTGTTGCCGATGGAAGCGAGGATCGTTCCGCGAACGCGTTCGCGGACCGAGGCAGGGTCCAGGCCGGGCAGGAGGCTCAGGCTCGGACCAGCTCCAGCGCGCGACGGGCGAGCCGGAGCGCCTCCTCGCTGTCGCCGGCGGTCTCCACCGCGCGAGACCAGCGGTCGAAGAGCCCGCGCAGCAGCTGCGGCGCACGCTCCTCGGCGAGCGTGCGCGCATCCTGGAACGAGCGGCGCGCGGCCGACGCATTGCCCGGCATCTTCAGCTCACCGATGAGGACGAGCGCACGGACCTGCGCCTCCGGGTGGTCGGCCTTGCGGGCGAATTTGAGCGCCGCCTGCGCGAGCTCGAGCCCTTCGGCCGGGTCGGACTTCGCCGCGATCTCAGCTTCGGTGATCCGAAGGGACGCCAGGGTCCCGTCGCGCTTGTTCTCCTGGGCGATCGCCATCCCGCGGCTCAGGCATTCGCGCGCGCGTTCCCGATTGCCGTTGTCGGCGTGCAGCACCGCGACATGGTCGAACGTGGCCGCGATCGCGTCGAGCGAGCTGAGCTCCTCGTAGGTCTGCAGGCTCTTGCGGCTGTAGCGGATCGCGTATTCGACAGCGCCATGCTGGCGATACGTCCCCGCCAGACCGGCGTACAGCGCGCCGATCGAGGACCGATCGCTGAATTGCTCGGCGAGGGCCAGGGCGCGCTCGAACAGCGGCAACGCCTGCTTTGGCTGCCGCTGCTGCAGCAGGATCGCGGCGAGATCCGCGAGGCGGCGGAAGAGGAATGGCGGGTCGTTCAGCACGCCGTCGTCACAGGCCTGCACGCATTCCCGGTAGATCCGGATCGCGTCGGGGTACGCGAACGTCGCCGCGTACGCCGCTGCCAGATCGGCCTTCACCCGGACACCGTCGGCGGGGTCACCCAGGAGCTCGGCCATCCGTTGGGCACGCTCGATGATCGGGAAGGCCTGCTTGGCCTCGCCAAGCGCGTTGTGGGCGGCGGCAAGGGTGCGCAATCGCACCAGCTGGTCCGCTGGAGGAAGGCCCTCGTCCAGGGTCTCAAGGATCGCGATCGCCTCGGCCGGGTTGCCTTGCTCGACGAGCCGGCGCGCTTCCAGCAGGTCGTACAGCGGCGCCGCCGGGGACGCGGTCCCGCCGAGGAGATCCGCCGGCTGGACGCCGAGGACCGCCGCGATGTGCTCGAGCGCCTTCATCGAGGCGCGGGTGCGCCCGGATTCCAGCATCGAGATGTAGGCCTTGGTGTACTGCGGCTCGGCGACCTGCGCCTGGGTCAGCCCACGCGCCGTCCGAAGCGAGCGAATGCGCGCGCCGACGTCAGCGACCATGCGCGAGCGCACCGCGTTGGGCGATTGGGGCATCGCATCCCACTATACGGCGACAAACTGAAGCGGATTGGATATTTTTCGCCAGGCGGTGAACAGCCGGCCGGGAGGGTCGGTCAGCGGTGCGCGACGAGACGGAGCTGTTGGACGCCACCGGTCACGGCCGCGACCGACAGCAGCGACGCGGGGCCGATGAAGCTGAGGAGCGCGGCCAGGGGCGTGATCGGATCGATGGTCGCGCGCAGGCCGGCCTGGGACAGCGCGAGGACCATTGCGGCCACGAGCGCGCCGCCGGAGAGCGCGATCCCGGCGCGCGACAGGACGAGCGGGACGGCACGCCCGTCCACGAGCTGATCGATCCGGGCCTCGGTGACCGACAACGATCCGACCGGAACGAGCAAGCCAAGCGACACGTCGTCGGCGTCCGGGAGGACCTTGTACAGGGCCGAGGCGAGGGCCCGAACGCCCCCAATGGTCCGCACGGCGTCCTGATCCGCGGCGATCTCCTTCTGCACGGTGTAGTGCTCGAGCAGCTCCTCCACCACGGGAACGACGTACAGGCCGGCGGCGAAGTAGCGGGCGATCACCAGCCGGAGCGGATCGCGATGCCGCAGGTGATACCGCTCATGGAGCAGGACCGCGCGCAGCTCATCGACGTCGAGGCGTTCCACCAGGCCGGTCGCAAGGCAGATCCGGGGGCGGAGGAACCAGTAGCAGAACGAGAACGGCCGCAGGTCGTCCACGACGTCGACGCGTCCCCCGAGCGCAAGCTCCTCGGCGAGCACGGCGACGTGCCCGGGAGTCTCGATGCGACGCGACAGGAGCGAGCGGATGAGGACGACGGTCTCGATGAGCTGCCGGAAGAGCGCGAGAAGGCCGAGCGCGATCCCCCCGAACGCGAGCAGGAGGACCAGCACGGTCACGATGTCCGCGGTGCCCGCCGTCCCGCGGAGGAACAGCTCATCGGTGCGCGGCAGGAGCGTCCCGAGCAGGGTGGTCAGGATCGCGCTCGAGGTAAGAGCGAGGAGCACGAGCACCGTGAACGACCGGTCGGCGGATCGGGTCACCGCTGCTCCTTGTCCGCCAGACGCCGAAGGGACGCGCGGTGCGCGGCATCGACACCGCTCAGCTCCGCGGTGAAGTGCGCGAGCGCGACGTCACCGAACTCATCCACGAGTCCGCGCACGATGTCGCGTGAGAGCCGTGCGCGATGCTCTTCGCGGGTGAACGCCGGGCGATACACGTACGTCTTTCCATCCCGGTCACGGATGAGGAGGCCCTTGACGTGGAGCCGGGTCATGATCGTCATGACGGTGGTGTACGCGAGGGAGCGCGAGCGGCCGATATCGTCCACGACGTCGCGGACCGTCGCGCTGTGTCGCTTCCAGAGGTGGTCCATGACCGCCGCCTCGAGCGGCCCGAGAAAGGTGTCGGCCCCGGTGCTCCCGCTATTCCGCGGCTTCCGGGCCCGCTTGAGCCGGCGGAGGTCATCGTCCATACGGGAGATCATCCCACCTTCGGGAGCGCCCGGGGGCGACGGCGCTGTGCGAGCAGACGCGGATGGCGCTCGGCCGCGGCCTCACGGCCGTGGGCCAGGGTCACGTGCAATGCGACCACCAGATGCCCGTCCCGGGGGCTGAAGGTCGGTCCGCCCGGCCCGCCCCGCCGCTGGAGCAGGCCGGCATCGGTCAGTGCAGCGAGCTCACGCTCGGCGTAGGCCTGCGACAGTCCTCCCCACACCGCGGCCCGCTGCGCGGTGTCCTCGCCGACCAGCAGCGCATGGAACAACCGCAGCCGGTCCGGATCGGCCAGCAGCTGGATCGCCGCCGCCGCCCGGGCATAGTCGTCGTCCGGGCCGCGCTGGAGCAGCGTCGGATCGCTGTGAAAGAGGTTGAGCTCCCAGTCCGCTTCGACCGCCATCGCGCACCTCGCCGTACTACCGCCTCGTAGTACGTCCACTCACATACTACCCACGTGTAGGAGGAGCGGTTCAGCTAGTCCGCGGGCGCGGCCGCTGCTTCTGGGACCGGCTCGCTCGGCTGGCTGCTTCCTCCGGCCCGGGCGTTCACCGCGACCGCCGAGACCACCAGCGCGGCCCCGGCCAGCATCCGCCAGGTGAACTCCTCCCCCAGGAGGAACGCGCCGATCAGGAGCGCCTGGGTCGGGATGAGCACCTGCGAGAGCATCACGGTCGTGGGCCGCAGGCGCCGGAACAGCCAGAGGTTCAGCACGAGGCCGATGCAGGATCCGCCGATGACCAGGAAGGCGAATGCGATGCCCGCCTCGAGACCCCAGTGCTGGGGCTGCGACCACTCGGTCAGGGCGAAGGGCAGGAGCGCGATCGCCCCCACCCAGGTCTGCAGTCCGATCACCGCGATCGGCGACTCTTGCTGGAACACGCGGACCGCAAGGATCGCCGCCACGGCCCAGGCCATCGGCACGAGGGCGAGCAGGAACGTCGCGATGAGCGCGTTAGGGCCCTCGCTCGCCGAAGGAGCCCCGACCAGCAGCGCGGTGCCGATCAGACCGAGGGCGAGGGCGGCGATCTTCAGCGGCGAGAGCCGGTCTCCACGGACGAGGAAATGGGCAAAGACCGCCGTCCAGACCGGCGCCGTCGCGCCAAAGACGGCGACCAGTCCGGACGGGACGAATTGCTCCGCCCAGAAGATGACGACCCAGGAAAAGCCGATGTTCGCCAGTCCGGCTGCCGCGACGGCGGCGAGGACCCGCGGGCGGCGCGGAAACCGCTGACCGAGCAGGAGCGCGACGACGGTGAGGATGATCGCGACTGCGATCGCCCGCTCGAACGCGAAGACCCAGGGCTGCACGTTGGCGACCCCGATCTTGATCGCCCCCCAGGTGGTCCCCCAGAGGAGCACCATCGCGATATAGGCGGCCGCGACACGGGGTGACATGGGGATATTGTCGATGGATGCGGCGAACGCGTCTCGTTGCGGCCCTGTTCTTCCTTGCGGTCGCTTGCTCTCCCACCGCGGCCACCCCGACGGCACTCGTCGGCACGGACCTTGGCCTGACAGCGGCACCGGACTTCATCCTCACCGACGGCATCAGCGGCCGCGCGATCCGGCTCGCGGACCAGCAGGGAAAGCTCGTCGCCCTCACCTTCCTCTACACGCGCTGCCCCGACGTCTGCCCGCTCACGGCCGAGACGATCCGCCAGGCCCAGAAGCAGCTCGGCGCGGCGGACGCCGATCAGGTCCTGTTCGTGGCGGTCACCGTCGACCCCGATCACGACACGCCGGACGCGGTCCAGGCCTTCGCCGCGGCGCACGGGCTGGAGCGCAATTTCGCGTACCTCATCGGGCCGGGAAGCAGCCTGCGCGCGGTCTGGAGCGCGTACGGGATCCGGGTCGTCCCCAACTCCTCGACGCCGGGACACAGTGACGCGATCTATCTCATCGATCGGAAAGGGCGGGAGCGGGCGCTGGTGCACTCGGACATCGGCGCTGCGGATCTGCTCGCCGATCTGCGGTTCCTGCTCAAGGAGAAGTAGCCGCCGGCCGAACGGTCCCTAGCCGACGATGTAGATGACCGTGAAGAGGCCGATCCAGACGACGTCGACGAAGTGCCAGTAGATCGACGCTGCTTCGACCGCGAGATGGCGCCCGGCGCTGAACTGGCCGCGGAGGGCGCGGTAGAGGCAGATCGCGATGAAGAGCACCCCGCCGGTCACGTGCGCGCCGTGGAACCCGGTGACGGTGAAGAACACACCGGCAAAGATGCCGTCGCGCGGCAGGAACCCGAGGTGGGCGTACTCATAGACCTGGCCAGAAAGGAACGCAGCCCCCAGGAACACGGTGATCGCGAGCCAACGGATGCAGGTGCGGCGGTCGCCGCGCGCGATCGCCCGCACCGCGAGCTGCATCGTGACGCTGGAGGAGACGAGGGCCACGGTGATGATGATCGGCAGGCCGAGCCAGGTCGGCTTCTCCCCGAAGACCGGCTCCCATTCGGGGACCCGCGCGCGCAGATAGAAGTACGTGGTGAACAGGGCGGCAAAGAACATCGCCTCGCTCGAGACGAACAGGACGATCGCCCACATCCCGCTGTTGAACTTGGTCGGTTGGGCCTCGAGGCCGGTGTCGTTCACCGGGAGCCGGTCGGCCGACGGGGTGCCGCGGCGCCCGCGGACGACGGCGCGGGGCGTCGTCGCCACCTAGTGCCCGCCCTCGGCGTGGCCGTGGCCGCCGCCGTGGCCCTCGCCGTCGGCGGCATGGCTGAACGCGCGAGCGTCCTCGATGAGCCAGCCGGCCAGGCCGGCGAGGAAGATGAGGCCCCCGATCGCGACGAGTACCAAGCCGTAGAGGATGCCGAACGAGAGGATCGTGATACCGATCCCGATGGTCACCGGCGCCATGCTGGGCGGCGGGAGATGGATCTGAGGCTCACCGTGTCCGGACACCTGCAGAACTCTAGGCCATGGATTGGCGTACGTCGAAATGACCCTCTAATCTTGTCCGGCATGACCCAGACCCTTCGGCGGCTCGGCCTGCTCCTGTCCACCGTGGCCGTGCTGATGGCCGCCACCGCCGGTCCGGCCCTGGCCGAGGGGCCCTGGGCGAACGACCCGCAGGGGCCGATCGCCCGGACGATCGCGGACCTGTATTGGCTCATGTTCATCATCGCGGTCGGCGTCCTGGCGATCGTCGTCGGCGCGCTCGTCTATGCCGGGGTGCGGTTCCGCGAGCGCCCGGGCCACGTGGCGCGCCAGTACCACAGCAACAACCTCCTCGAGATCATCTGGACCATCGTCCCCACGCTCATCGTCGTGAGCCTCGCGGTGCTCTCGTTCCAGCGGCTCCTGTACATCAACGACGTGAGCTCCGACACCGCGATGACCGTCAATGTCGAGGGCAAGCAATGGGTCTGGAACTACAGCTACCCGAGCGAGGCGAAGTTCAAGCTCGCCGATAACACCTACCTCCAGGGAGCCGAAGAGATCCACATCCCGGTCGGGCAGAAGGTGAAGCTGGCACTCCACAGCAAGGACGTCATCCACTCGTTCTGGGTCCCCGGCCTGGGCGGCAAGAAGGACGCCGTTCCCGGTCGCGACACCGCCCTTTGGCTCCAGGCCGACCGCGCCGGCACGTACAAGGGGCAGTGCACGGAGTTCTGTGGCGACGGGCACGCCGACATGCTCATCACCGTCGTCGCGCATGACCCGCAGGACTACGACAAGTGGGCCCAGAGCGCGGTGGCGAAGGCGAACCTGTTCAACGATCCGTCGGTGAAGCAGGGCAAGGAGCTCTTCACCTCCCTCGCCTGCGCCGGCTGCCATGTCGTGAAGGGCCTCTCCGGGGGCAAGGTCGGACCAGACCTCACCGACATCGCGCGGACGAACAACCCGCGTTCGATCGCCGGGGTGCTGAAGCCGGTGAACCAGGAGAACCTCGAGAAGTGGATCGCCAAGCCATCCGCGGTGAAGCCCGGGACGAAGATGCCGGACCTCGGCCTCGACGCCGCCACCGTGACCGCGATCTCCAAGTTCCTCCTCACCCTCGACGGGAAGCAATAGCCGGGCGGCTCTGCCGCGACGAGGTCCCGCCTCACTCGACGGTGAGGGCGGTCCGCATCCCCAGCTGATAGTGGCCGGGCACGTTGCAGATCAGGACGTAGCGGCCGGCGGGTAGCTCGAGGACGAGCTTCCGTGAGATCCCGCCGGAAAGGTTCGCGACGCCGCCGACCTTCCCATCCTCCTTCGCCTTCCCGCCGTCTATGGGGAGGGCGTTCGGTGCGAGGTCGGTCCTGATGACGACCAGGTCATGGATCATCGACGCGCGGTTGCGGACGGCGAAGACGTTGTGTCCGGCCTTCACCGTCCCGGGGTCGGCCTTTACCGCGAAGTCGGTGAGATCGACCGACAGGGTCGGCTGCTCGCTGGACTCCGGGGCGCCACCGCAGGCGGTCGCGAGGATGAGGGCGGCGGCGAGCACGACGCTGAGCTGACGCATCAGGGACTCCTTTCACGCAGGCGCTGGGTCTTCTCCTCGAGCGCGATCCAATGGAAGAACGCGAGCGACGCGGCGGCAAGGAAGATGAGATCTCCGGGGACCCACATGATCGCGCCGCCCAGGCGCTGATCGGTGACCGACTCGAGGCCGAACGCCGCCGAGCGGCCGGTGTAGTGCCCGTAGAACAAGCGGGTCGAGAAGGCGAGCAGGCCGCCGAGGATGGTGTTTTGGGCCGCCCCCACCAGCAGCAGGAACGGGATCCGCGCGGCGTAGGGCAGCGTAGCGCGCAGCGGCACCGGGTCGATGACGACGCTCCAGAACAGCAGCGCCGCGACGAGGAACCAGAGGTGCTCCAGCAAGTGGAGCGCGGTGCTCTCGACCGCGGCGTCGTAGATCCGCGGGATGTGCCAGACGTACAACCCGCCGACGTAGAGCGCCGCGGCGACAAGCGGCAGCCGGAGTCCGTGGAACATCCAATGGGCCGGGCGCGCACCGGCGACGGGCCGCACGAAGATCCGCCGGATCCCGCGCGGGAGACCGAGCAAGAGCGGGCGGACCGGCGCACCGAGCTGGAGCAGCGGGGCGGCGACGACCATCAAAAGCATGTGCTGGACCATGTGCACGCTGAACAGCTGATCGGCGAGCGCCTCGACCGGCGACACGAGCGCGATCAGGATCGCCGCGAGGCCGGCAAAGAACACCGCCATCCGCCAGGCCGGCAGCTGCGTGCGCAGCACGCGGAAGCCGCGGGCGTAGATGACCGCCACAAGGAGGGTGAGGGCGGCGAGAGCTAGAGCCGTAGCGTCGTATCCACCATGATCGCGACGAACAGCAGCGCCAGGTAGAGGAGCGAGTAGAGGTACACGCTCTTCGCCATCGCCCGCCGCCGGGCTTCGGCGCTCCGCACCAACCGGATCGCGTACGCGACGAACAGGCCACCCAGGACGAGCGCCACGGCGAGGTAGAGCAGACCGACGTAGCGCGTCAGGAACAGCAGCATCGACAGCGGGACGAGGGCCGCGGCGTAGAGGAGGATCCCCCACTCCGCGGCCCGGTCACCGTGGACCACCGGGAGCATCGGCACGCCGGCCCGGTCGTAATCGTCGTGGATGAGGATCGCGAGGGCCCAGAAGTGCGCCGGGGTCCAGAAGAACACGATGGCGAAGAGGTACCAGGCCGGGAGATCGAGCGAGCCGGTGACCGCGGCCCAGCCGACGAGGGGCGGGATCGCGCCGGCGGCACCGCCGATGACGATGTTCTGGACCGTCGTGCGCTTGAGCCAGAGCGTGTAGATGAGGATGTAAAAGAGTGTCCCGGCGATCGCGAGCGACGCGGCCACCACGTTCGCGACAAGGGCGAGGATCGCGAACGAGAGGACGTTCAGGATCAGCCCCACCGCGATCGCCAGGCGCCCCGAGACCCGATGACCGGGGAGGGGCCGCTTGCGGGTCCGGCGCATGAGCTCGTCGAGATCGCGGTCGAAGTAGTGATTCAACGCCGACGCGCCGCCGCTGGCGAAGGCGCCACCGAGCATCGTGGCCACGACCAGATGGAACGGCGGGACCCCGCCCGCGGCGAGGAACATCCCACCCAGGGCGGTCACCAGGAGCAGGGACATGATCGCCGGCTTGGTGAGGGCGATGACGTCGCGGACGGTCGTCGTCGCCTCGGCGCTCACCGGCCGCCAGGCGAGGACCGCCAGGGCCACCGTGGCGCACCAGAGCGCGGTCGCGACGGCGGGGTGCGCTCCGAGTGGCACCGCCGAGAAGCCGGTGAGCGGGTTCAGCGCGCCGATCGCGACCTGGGCCACAAAGAGCACACCGGTGGCGATGGCGGCGGCGCCAAGGCCGGGCACATCGCGGCGGCGGCGCCAGGCCCCCGCGACGGCAAAGATGACGAGCACGCCGACGAGCGCCGCGACGTAGCGGTGCAGCATGTGGAGCGCCGCGGCGCCGCGCATCGGGATCGCCGACTCGGGTGAGCACAGGGGCCACGCGGTGCAGGCGGACGTCGCGCCCTCCCCCCGCACGTACGCGCCGGAAAGAAGGAGCAGGAACGTGCCCGCCGCGGCCGCGACGGCGATCCAGGTGAACGCGGTCGGTCGCGCAAGCGGCGCGGCCGTGATCGGCCACCGGAGGACGATCGCGTAGGTCGTGAGGACCGCAAGGAGCACTTCGGCATTCGCCAGATGCACGGTCACCCAGCTCTCCCGGAGCTCGAGGAGCACCGTGATCGCGCCGAGGATCGCTTGGACGAAGTACAGGACGACCGCGGCGCTCACGAAGCCCACCGCGCGGCGGTCGGAGCGATAGCGCAGCAGGGTCCAGAGCGCGACACCGGCAAGGGATAGCCCGGCCACGATGCCCAGGAAGCGATGGGTCCATTCGATCTGGGTGGCCGTGTCGAGCGACGGGAGGAACTGGCCATGGCAGAGCGGCCAGTCGGGACAGCCCAGGCCGGAGCCGGTGACGCGCACGACGCCGCCCCAGAAGGCCACGGGAAGCATCGCGAAGAGGGTGAGGTAGACAAGACGCCGGTAGCCGCTGGACACGCTCATAACTGGACCGGGTGCGCGTCCTCTTTCAACGGGCGGGCGCTGTGGACCACCGGGATGCGCGGGAAGTTGTACGCCGGTGGCGGCGAGGTGGTCGCCCACTCGAGCGTGTCGCCCTCCCACGGATCATCGCCCGCGATCTTGCCCCTGCCGAGGGCGATGCTGTTGAACCAGTTGATGAGGAACAGGAGCACCCCGAGGGCGATGAGGAAGCTGCCCAGGGTCGAGATGAAGTTCAGGCTGCCCCACTCCGGCGACTGCGGGTAGTGCGAGATCCGCCGCGGCATGCCCTCGAGCCCGAGCTGATGCTGCGGGAAGAAGGTGAGGTTCAAGCCGACGAAGATGACGAAGAAGTTGAGCTGACCGAGCTTCTCGGAAAGCATCCGGCCGCTCATCTTGGGGATCCAGTAGTACATCGCCGCAAAGACGGTCATCACCGCTCCGCCAAAGAGGACGTAGTGGATGTGGGCGACGACGTAGTAGGTGTCGGAGAGCTGCACGTCCACCGGCACCGACCCGAGGAAGACCCCGGAGATGCCGCCGATGGTGAAGGTCGCGATGAAGCCGAGGGCGAAGAGCATCGGCGTCTTGAACCGCAGCGAGCCATGCCAGATCGTTCCCAGCCAGCTGAAGACCTTCACCCCGGTCGGGACCGCGATGAGCATCGTCGAGAGCATGAAGAAGATCTGCAGCGTCTCGTCCACGCCGGCGACGAACATGTGGTGGACGAAGACCGAGAACGAGAGGAAGCCGATCGCAACGCTGGAGTAGGCGATGAGCTTGTACCCGAAGATCGGCTTGCGCGAGAACACCGGCAGGACTTCGCTCACGACCCCGAATCCGGGCAGGATCATGATGTAGACCTCGGGGTGGCCGAAGAACCAGAACAGGAACTGCCAGAGCAACGGGTCCGCGCCCTCCGAGGTCACGAAGAAGCTCATCCCGGCGAGCCGGTCGAAGAGCAGCAACACCCCCGCGACGGTGAGGAACGGCATCGCCAGGACGAGCAGGAAGCTCGTCACCAGGACGCTCCAGGTGAACAGGGTGATCCGGCTGAAGGTCATGCCCGGTGCGCGCAGCGCGAAGATCGTGACGATCATGTTCAGCGCCCCGAAGATCGACGAGAAGCCGAGGACGGTGAGGCTGATAAGCCAGAGGTCCTGCCCGTGGCTCGGTGAGTACTCCTTGGTCGAGAGCGGCACGTACGAGGTCCAGCCCGAGGACGGCGGCCCGACGAGGAGGCTGAAGTAGAGGAGGATGCCGCCGCCGATCAGGAGCCAGAGCGAGAGCGCGTTCAGCTTGGGGAAGGCCATGTCTCGCGCGCCGATCTGGAGCGGGACCATGTAGTTCGCGAAGCCGGTCCAGACCGGGACGACGAACAGGAAGATCATCGTGGTCCCGTGCATCGTGAAGGCGCTGTTGTACTGCGCGGCGTCCAGGATCTTCCCGTCCGGGGTCGCGAGCTGGGTCCGGACGAGGAGCGCCATCAGCCCGCCGGTGATGAAGAAGAAGAAGGTCGTGTAGAGGTACATGATCCCGATCTTCTTGTGGTCCACCGTGGCGACCCACTCGCGGACGCCCGTGTACCGCGGGCGGACGAGCGGAAGGGGGGTGTCGATCGCGGCCATTGCGTGTCCATTCCATCGTGCCCTCCGATGGGTGTCAAATTGACGCGATGCACCGTCTTGGACGCGTCGTCGGGGCCGCCCTGCTGATCGCGGCCTGCGCCGCTCCGGCGCCGCCGGAGCCTTCGGCCACGGCGACGGCATCGCCGGAACCGACACCGGTCGTGTTCGGCATCACGCCGGAGCTGTTTCTCGAGGGCCAGCCCTATCCGCTGCGCGACGACCGGGTGAACGGGGACGAGACGCTGGTCTTCCGGCTCGGCTTTTACACGGCGATGGACCTCGGCTCCGTCAGCACGGCGATCCGTCGGCATCTCCCGGAGGCGACCGCCTTCCGGGCAGCGCCCCCCGCCGCCGACGTGTTGTTCGAGGTGCCGCCGGGGACCGGGACCTTGGTCATCGATCCCACCGGCGCCCGATCGGCGAGCGGCGGCGGCACCGTGGTCCCGAAGTCCTGGCGGATCACACGGCCCGAGACGATCGTTTCGCTGTATGACCCGGCACGTGTTGGCGACGCGACAACGCCCGTGCATACGATGCGCTTCCGGGTCGCCCCGAACGGCGGTCCGGTGCGATTCGATCCTGCGATGCGGACGGTGCTCCTCTCGCACACTCCCGCCAACGCCTCATTCGTCGATGTTGAGACCGCACGCCGTACACCGTTGCCCGATCGCCTCGCCTCGATCTATTCGAGTGGATCGACCTACTTCGGCTGGCTTCCGGACGGACGATTCCTCGCCGTTGGAAGCTCCGAGACCTTCATCGGCGATGAGCGGGGGCTGCAGTTGCGCCCATTGCCGGCGCTTCTCGGTCAATCCGGGGTTGTGTCCCCCTCCGGACGGCTGCTCGCCCTCTGGAGCTACGCCAAGGGTGCTGCGGCCATCGTCGATCTCGATGCCGGGACGTCTCTGCCGTTGGGCGGCGAGTTCCCCCGTTGCTCTGTCGGGGGCGGCGTCGGGCTGACCTGGGCACCGGATAGCCGGACGATCGCTATCAGCGACTGCGCCGCCGACATGGCCGGCGCATCACGAACGCGCTTCTTCGACGCCAGTTCCGGCCAACTCCTTCGAACGGCCGAGGGAATTTCGGTGATCGCGTGGTTCGGCGATGGTCGGATGCTGCTGACGCGATGGTCGCCGACCGAAACCGATCCGCGCCGGTTGCCCGAATCTCCCGCCGAGATCGTCGACGCTCGCGGCACGATCCTCGGACGGATCGGGATCAGAGGCGCGTTGGGGATCTCACCTGACGGCCGCTGGCTTCTTGACACCGGAGAGGACCCTCAGCACCCGCGGCTACGTGTCGTGGAGATCGCGACGGGACGCGCCCAGCTGCTGCCGGTGACCGAGACCACGGCCACCTGGACCCCGTCAGGAATGATCGCGGTGGCCGCGAGCCCCGCGCCGCGCTAATCGGCTTCGGTCGCCGCCGACATGATCCGCGGGCCGGGCGCGCCGGCCTCGCCCAGGCCCAGGCGCTGGTAGAGGCGGGCGAGCGGGCGCGGGGCCCACCAGTTGAGATCCCCCAGGAGCCGCATCGTCGCGGGAACGACGAGCGCGCGCACGAGGGTGGCGTCGATCGCGACGGCGATCGCCATCCCCAGGCCGATCGCCTTGATGATCACGACCTCGGCGAGCGCGAAGGCGAGGAACACCCCGACCATGATCCCGGCGGCACCGGTGATGAGCCGCCCGATCCGCTCGAGGCCCTCGGCCACGGCGTAGCGGTTGTCGCCGGTGCGGTGCCACTCCTCCTGCATCCGCGAGAGGAGGAGCACCTCGTAGTCCATCGACAGACCGAAGACGATGCAGAACATGATCACCGGAAGGGTCGGGTCGATCGACGCGGCGCCAAAGCCGAGCTGCTCCGAGAGGTGGCCATCCTGGAAGATCCAGACGAGGGCCCCGAACGAGGCGCTGATCGACAGGAAGTTCATCAGGATCGCCTTGAGCGGGAGCAGGACCGAGCCCAGGAGCAGGAACAGGACGATGTAGGTCGCGACGACGACGAAGGACACCGCTGCGGGGGTGCGTCCGACGATGAAGTCGATCGCATCCACGTCGTACGCGGTGAAGCCGGTCACCAGGACCTCGCTGCCCGGCGGTGGCGTGAGCGCGCGCAGCTGCTTCAGCTGATCGCGGGCCTCATCGCTCGGCAGCGGCCGGTTGCTGTGGGCCACGATCACCGCGATGTTCGGGCCGACGGAAAGGCGAACGCCCTCCTTCGCCGCCGGCGGCAGACGGTCGGGATCGGCGTAGAGCTGCTGGTACTGCTGCTTGGTCAGCTTCGTGGTCGCCCGGGGGTCACCATTGACCGCGGCGTCCAGGCCCACGATCTCGGGGATCGCGGCGATGCGCGCGGTGAGGTCAAAGAGCCCGTCGACGTGCTCCGGCGTGAGCGGGGCTTTGCCGTCGGTGAAGCGGACGACGACCTGGAAGTCGTTCTGCCCCTGCCGCGGGAAGTCGTCGGTCAGGCGGTGGAATGCGACCCGGGACTCGGCGGTCGGCGGGAGCATGTCGACGTCACCGTTCGCCAAACGGAGCCTCAGGAACGGCGAGCCGGCGATGAGGATGAACGCGAGCACCGGCAGGAGCACCAGGACCGGCCGGTGCATGACGCCGACGGCCAATCGGTGCCAGAGCCCGGGTCCCGACGGCGCGGCGGAGACCGGGCGCCGGAGGACCCGCCGGATGAGCTCGCTGAGCCGCCAGCTGTCGATGCGTGGCCCGAGGAGCGAGAGGATCGCCGGCAGGAAGGTGAGGCCGTAGAAGACCGCGATCGCCACGACGAGCGCGCCGGCGTAGCCCATCGATGACAGGAAGGTCCCCTGGTAGAAGAACATCCCGGCGAGACCGATCGCGACGGTGAGCCCGGAGAACGTGATCGCCCGGCCTGCGGTGGAGAGTGAGCGAGCGACGGCGTTCTCCACGGTGGCGCCGCGGGCGAGCTCCTCGCGGAAGCGGTTCACGATGAAGAGCGAGTAGTCGATCGCGACGCCCAGGCCGATGAGCGTCACGATGTTCAGGGCGTACTGCGAGACATCGGTGACGTGGCTGAGCGCGAAGGTCGCGGCCAGGCCGCCGACGACCGCGAGCATCCCCACCCCGAGCGGGAGGAGGGCCGCGACCACCGTGCCAAAGACGATGAGCAGCAGGATGAGCGCAAGCGGGAGCGAGACCACCTCGGCGCGCTGGAGATCCGCTTCGAGGGTGGTGTTGAAGTCATGGTTGATCGGGACGTATCCCGTCGCGCCGATCGTGAGGACATCGGAGCGCACGCCGGCGCGGAGTGATTCGTAGTACTTCGCCGCGGCGACCGACTCGTCCTTCAGGCTGATCGCCGCGACCGCGGCGTGACCGTCCGTGGAGGCGAGGAACGCGGCCTGCGGGATCGGGTCGTAGGGGGTGCGGATTTCGGTGATCCGCTCATCGGCGCGAAGCGGCGCGATCGCCTGCTCGAACGCGGTCTTGAACTTTGGGTCGGTGACGGTGAGGGTCGGACTGGAGAAGACGAGCTGGAACGACGAGCCGCCAGTCTTCGGCAGCTGGTCGGCGATGAGCTTGGTCGCGCGGCCGGACTCCGAGGTCTGGATGATGCCGCCGCTCTTGAGCGTGCCCCCGGCGGAGAGCACCGCGACCGAGAGCCCCATCAGGAGGAACGAGATGACGAGGACGGCCCAGCGACGCCGATAGACGAAGTGTCCCCAGGCCTCGAACATCGCGTTCCCGCTCCTCAAACCTGACCGTGCTGCTGCGCTGCCGGTGAGTATACGGTGTAAACTCGGCCGTGATGAGGGCCGTCCAGAGCCGCGCGCCGCTGACCCGCGAGCGGATCCTCGACGCCGCGCTCGCGGTCGTGGACCGCGACGGCCTGGAGGGCCTCTCGATGCGCCGGCTGGGCGCCGAGCTGGGCGTCGAGGCGATGGCCCTCTATCGCTACATTCCGAACAAGGACGCCCTGCTGGAGGCGGTGCTCGAGCGGGTCCTCTCCGAGCTCCCGGCGGAGTTCCCGACGACCGGGACCTGGCAGGGCGACATCCGCGGGATGTTCCGGATCTTCCTCGGAGTGATGCGGCGCCATCCGCGCACGATCCCGCTGCTCTCGACCATGATCCTCACCGACCCGGCGGTGGCCCGGCCCGCGGCCCTGGTGCTCGCGGTCCTTGAGGGCGCCGGGTTCGACGACCTCGGGGCGCTGCAGGCCCTGACGACGGTGACCTCGGCGGTGGTCGGCTTCGCCCTCTCGGAGGCCGGGACGGCCGAGGCCTGCGCCGGCCTGCGGGAGCGCATCGCGACCGGCGAGCCCCTCGAGGACCTCGCCGGGCTCGACCCGGTGGTCGCCGCCCTCATCCCGCAGCTGGCGAATCTGGACCCGGACACGACCTTCGAGTACGGGATCGACGTGATCCTCGCCGGACTCGAGGCGAAGCTGGCGTTGTCAGGCGGGCGAGGCTCCGCGCCCTAGGCGGACTTCACCTAGGTCAGCGCGCGGCGGCGACCGCTGCCTTCAGCCAGCGCTGGATGCTCGCGGCGTCCAGGTCCGCCGGGGTCCGCACCTTGAGCATCCGGTTGCCCTTGCCCTCGCCCTCGAGCTTCTTCGACGGATCGGTGAGCACCGCGGGCGGCGCGAAGAAGTTGATCGCGACGTGATCCTTGAATGACGCGAGCGCGCAAATCTTCTTGCCGCCCAGCTCGTAGATCGGGACACCCCACTTGATGACCGGCGTCGCCGTTGGGACGGTCTTCGCGACGATGGCCCGCAGCTTCTCGAGCAGGGCGCGTTTTCCTGGGTCCTGCTCGGCGATGTAGCGCGCCGCAACGTCTCCGCCGGGACTCGCCGCTGTGCTCACCGGCCTATGACACCATATCCGGAGCGCCGATCCCAACCGGACCGGCCAGGTCGCGAGGAGGGTTCCGATGGCCCGGGTGATCTCACTTCAGCTGCACGGTGCGCATGGCCAGCGGCTCCGGGCAACGAGCGAAGTGCGCGGTCGCGTCGGCGGCGGCCTCGAGGGCGATTCCCACGTCGATCGCGAGAAGCGCGGCGTCGTCGTGCTGGACCGTTCGACCAATGATGCCCTCGGCCTCAAACCGGGGGATCTCCGAGAGCAGATCACGATCGAAGGGATGCCCGATCTCAATTCACTTGCCGTGGGGACGCGACTGCGGATCGGTGGGATCACCCTTCGAGTGAATGGACCATGCGAGCCGTGCACCCACATCGGCGAGATGAACGCCGTCGCCGATCCGCGGGAATTCCAGTCCCAGCTGGAAGGACGCCGGGGCCTCATCTGCACCGTGCTCGCCGCCGAGGCGCCGGTACGGGTCGGCGACGACGTCGCGGTGCAGGCTGCTGTCACGACGGCCTAGCCGGGTGGCGGGACGGATGCGGTCGGTGAGCCTGGGCCTCTACGCGCTGCTCACCGGCGTCGCGCTGGGGCTCGCGATGTTCGTCTGGCACGTCTACAGCGATAACGCGTTCCTCTACCTCTACTTCATCGCGTTGCTGCTGTTGATGGCCGGATCCGTCGCGGCGCTCTTCTCGCTCGCGCGGGTCTGGGGCATGTCGAAAGCCATCGGAACGCTCGTGCTCGCCGCCGTCGTAAGCTTCGCCCTCTTCGGAGTTCTCGGGGTGTCAGACGTCCTTGCCGGGCCGATCGTGGCCGAGGGCAACGGGAGCCAGAGTCCCTGCATCGCGGAGGCCCGGGCCCGGAATCCGGGCGGCGGTGTCGCTGAGGAGCCGCCCGGGTATCAGCGCCCCAGCCCAGCGCAGCTGGAGTCGAGCGAGCGCGCCGGCGTCGCGGGAGCCCTCGCGCAGTTCCTCATGCCATTCATCAGCGGGCTGATCCCACTGGCGCTTGCGATGCGCGGCCGGCCCCCGGGAAATGCGGTCCTGGTCCGCGGCCTCGCGCCCGCCGCCGCGGTGGCCGGCTACGTCTATCTGCGGGGGCCGGGTGCCTGGTGCGGCCAGCTCATCGGACTGGACGGCCTGATCGTTGTCGTCCTGGGTGTGATGTGGTCACTCGGCCGCCTGCACCTACCCGGCCCGCGCGAAGTCCCGGAACAGGCGGTCTAGACAGCCACAGCGCCATAATCAGCAAGTCGCGGGGTGTGGCGCAGTTTGGTAGCGCGTGCGATCTGGGATCGCAAG
>DATLEG010000151.1:0-2726 GCA_035525465.1 Saccharimonadales bacterium (SeqCode) | reverse complement strand
GGTCTTCTTCAAGGATCAGCTGGGTAATCTCTTCTCGACCATCGGCAACAACCTCACCTAGATCCCCTGCCCGCCGCTCCGCGTCAGCGCGGATCCCTGCTCCGCAGCGCCGCCGCCAGCCGCTCCTCGGTGCTCGCCCGTCCCGGACCCGGCACCCCGGCGAGGGCCGTCGCCGCCTCGGCCGGGGTGTAGCCAAGAGAACGGAGGGCGGCCTGGGCCTCGTCCAGGTCGGGTCCTCCTCCCGCCGGAGCGGTCCCTGACGCCAGGGGGCTCAGGCCGAGGCTCCCGACCTTCGCCCGCAGATCGACGATGAGCCGCTCGGCGGTCTTCTTTCCCACGCCCGGTGCTTTCGCCAGCGCCGCCGCGTCGCCCGCGGCGATCGCGGCGGCGACGTCCACCGGCCGCGAGATCCCCAGGAGCGCGAGCGCCGCCTTCGGGCCGACGCCGGAGACCCCGATGAGGAGCTCGAACAGGGCCAGCTCGTCCTGGGTCTCGAAGCCGAAGAGGAGCTGCGCGTCCTCGCGCACCACCTGGTGGGTGTGGAGCAGCACCTCCCCTTCGTCCGGATGCCGCGGGACGAAGATGCGGTACCCGACCCCGCCGGTCTCGACCACGACGTGATCGGTGCCCCGCCCCACGATGCGGCCGCGGACCGACGCGATCATCCGGCCCGTCCGGTCCCGACCGAGGCCACGACCGCGTCGAACCGCGAGCGCTGCGCGTGGGTGAGCGCGATCGCGACCGCGTCGGCGACGTTGTCCTGGGCGAGCGGCGCGGAGACCGTCACCAGGACCGCGAGCATCCGCTGGACCTGCTTCTTGTCCGCGGCGCCCGATCCGGTGACCGAGAGCTTCACCTCCTGCGGGGTGTACTCGGCCACCGCCAGTCCGGCCCGGGCCGCGCAGAGCAGCGCGACCCCGCGGGCCTCGGCGACCCGCATGGCGGTGCGGACGTTCTTGTTGAAGTAGAGGCGCTCGATCGCGACGGCCCCTGGCGCGTAGCGGGCGATGAGCGCGTCGAGCTGGTTCGCGATCGCGAGAAGCCGCTCCGCGGCCGAGCCTCCGGCCGGGGCATCCACCTGGCCGCAGTCGAGGACGGTCGCCGGATCCGCTCCGGCGTCGAGGAACGCGTAGCCCATGCCGGTCGTGCCCGGATCGATCCCAAGGATGATCACCGTCCGCGGACCGCTAGGCGGTTTCGAGGACGTCCTCGGGAACGTCGAAGTTCGCATGGACCTGCTGGACGTCGTCCAGATCCTCGAGGGCTTCGACCAGGCGCAGCACCTTGCGGGCACCGTCTCCCTCAAGGTGCACCGTGTTCGACGGGCGCATCGAGATCTCGGCGTCGCTCACCGGGATCTTCGCCGCGTCGAAGGCCCTGCGGACGCGCTCGAAGGCGGCGGGGGCGGTGTAGACGGTCACCGCGCCGCCATCGACCTCGACATCCTCGGCACCGGCATCGATCGCCAGGAGCGAGATGTCATCGGCATCGCGCCCGGCGTCGTCGACCGAGATCAGGATGACGCCCTTCTGCTCGAAGAGCCACTGCACCGAGCCGGATTCCCCGAGCTTGCCGTTGTGCTTGGTGAACGCCGCCCGGACCTCCGACGCCGTCCGGTTCCGGTTGTCGGTCGCGGCCTCGACCATGACCGACACCCCGCCCGGCCCGTAGCCCTCGTACACGATGCTCTCGAGCGGGACGCCGTCGCCCGTGCCGGTCGCCCGGTCGATGGCGCGCTGGATGTTCACCATCGGGACATTCACCCCGCGGGCCCGGTCGATCGCGAGGCGGAGGCGGAAGTTGCCGTCGGGGTCCCCCCCGCCCTCGCGGGCGGAGAGCATGATCTCGCGGGTCATCTTCGTGAACAGGGCGCCACGCTTCACGTCGGCGGCACCCTTCTGGCGCTTGATCTGGCTCCACTTCGAGTGCCCGGACATCGGGATGAATACTATGCCGACGAGGCACAACGCAGGGGAGCGTGAGATGGCTTCTGACATCGCCGCCAGCAGCGGGCAGATCCGGAACGTCGCCGTGGTCGGGCATGGCGGCTGTGGGAAGACGACCCTGATGGAGACGCTGCTCCATCAGGCGGGCATCACGAGCCGCCTGGGGAAGGTCGACGACGGCACGAGCATCCTCGACACCGATCCGGAGGAGCACAAGCGCCGGATCACCATCAACCTCGCCATCGCCGCGTTCACCGATCTCGGAACGAAGATCAACCTCCTCGACACCCCTGGCTTCGCCGACTTCGCGGGCGACCAGCGTGCCGCGCTCCGGGTCGCCGACGCCGCGATCGTCGTCGTGGATGCGTCGGCCGGGGTGCAGGTCGGCACCCAGTCCGTCTGGGCCGAGCTGGACCGGCTCGGGATGCCGCGGATCGTCGTGGTCTCACGGCTCGACCGCGAGAACGCCGACTTCGACGCGGTCCTCGGGCAGCTGCGGGAAAGCTACGGGATCCGCGTCGTCCCGCTCCACGTCCCGATCGGCGCCCATCAGGACCTCGACGCGACCATCGACCTCCTCCAGGGCACCGTGCGGAAAGGTCCCCGGGACGCGGTGGGCCCGGATATCCCCGACGACGATCGCGAGCGCGTCGGGGAGTATCGGCGGCTGCTGGTGGAGGCGATCGTCGAGACGAAGGAGGAGCTGCTCAGCCGCTATCTCGACAACGCCGAGCTGACCTATGAGGAGCTTCGCGACGCGCTGCACGCCGCCGTGCGCGA
>DATLEG010000146.1:0-2381 GCA_035525465.1 Saccharimonadales bacterium (SeqCode) | reverse complement strand
CAGGGCGGCGGCTGCAACCCGATCCCGGTGAAGCACGAGCGCCGCGGGACCGACCTGGTGATGAAGCTCGACGCCATGACCGCCCACGCCCCCTTCTTCAAGACCGGCCAGCGCATCACCGTCCGCTGCTCGGTCTGCCGGATGGACGAGGACCTCGAGAAGGCCGGCCAGGTGAACGGGAAGTGGCACTGCGCCATGCCGGGCCTCCCCTGCAAGTTACGGCTGGAGGGGAAGAACTGACGTGGTCGTCCGCATCCTCGTCGAATCGATCCGGCGCCGAGCGAAATCGCGGCTGGCGGCGCTGCTGTCGATCGCGCTGGGCGCCGGCGCGGCGAGCGGCCTGGTCATGCTCCTGCTCGGGGTCGGCGACCGCGTCGCGGAGGAACTGCGCCGCAACGACGCCAACATCGAAATCGTCGCGGGGAGCGGCGACCTCGACGAGCGCGCGCTGCCCGGCCTGAGGCTCGACACCAACCGCTGGCGCAACCAGCTCCGCTTCCTGATCCCCGAACTGCGCTTCGAGAAGGCGGGCTACGCCGTCTCGGGCCGCGAGCTCGATCCGCGCTGGACGCTGGAGGGCCGGCCGGGCGTCGTGGCCGGGGTCTCGCTGGGGCTCCCCCCGGGGGCGACCCTCGACCTGGGGCGCCCCTTGATCGTGACCGGCGTCGTCTCGACCGGCGGGGAAGAGGATCACCGCGTCATCCTCCCTCTCAAGCTGGCCCAGGAGCTTGCCGGCAGGCCCGGTAAGCTCTCGCGCATTCTGGTCAGCGCCGTCGTGACGCCCGACACCGACGAGTTCAAGCGCTTCCAGAAGGGCGCCGGGAAGTTCAGCGACGCCGAGCGGGAGCGCATGATGTGCGTGCCCTTCGCGGTCAACGTCGCGAAGGACTACGGCGACGCGCTCGAGGCGGAGGCCCGCGTGATCCGCGAGGTGGCGGAGAACGAGGGGGCGCTGCTGGCGAAGATCCGCGGGGTCGTCGGGATCCTCGCGATCGCGGCGATCGTCGCGGCCTGCCTGTCGGTGCTCGCGGCGATGACGGCGTCGGTGGGCGACCGCCGCAAGGAGATCGGCCTGCTCAAGGCTCTGGGCGCGACGAACGGAACGGTCGCGGGGCTCTTCATCGGGGAGGCGGTGCTGCTCGCGGTCGCGGGCAGCCTGGTCGGCTACGGGATCGGCCTGGCCTCGGCGAAGGCGATGAGCGCGGAGCTGTTCGGCGCGCCGGTGCCGGGCTCCGCGGTGGTCTATATCGTGACGCTGGCGGCGGCGCTCGGGATCGCGGCGCTGGGCACGGCCTGGCCGCTGCGGCGCGTCGCGGCGCTCCAGCCCCAGCAGGTCCTGCACGAGGTCTGATGTGCTGACGCGGATGGTCTGGAAGTCCCTGGTCGGCGCCCGCGGCCGTTCGCTGCTCGCGCTGGCGTCGGTCCTCATCCCGGCGGCCCTCATCACGGCGGCCGCGAACTTCGCGCTCGACGCCGAGAGCAAGATGACCGTCGAGTTGCGCCGGCAGGGCCCCAACGTCATCCTCGAGGTGAAGCGCGGCGTGGCCGCCATGGACCCGGTCGAACTCGACCGCGCGCTCAAGCGCTTCCCGGGCATCCTCGCCCGGGGGCCGATCGATCGGGGCGACCGCGTCGAGATCGCGGCGGCGGGCAGCTTCGAGCAGATCGACGCCGCGGTCCGCGCGATCGGCGGGGAGGGTCGCACGCTGCAGGCCCGGACGCTGCCGGTGATCGCCGCGCGGGAAGGGGCGATCCTGGGAAAGCTGCACCGGCTCTTCGAGCTGATGGCGCTCCTCATCCTCGCCTCGAGCGGGCTGGCGATGACGATGGCGCTCGCGTCGGGCGTGGCCGAGCGGCGCACGGAGATCGGGCTCCTGAAGGCGCTCGGCTCGACCCGGGCCTTCGTCCTGCGCTTCTTCGCGGCCCAGGTGGGCCTCCTGCTGGCGGCGGGCGTCGCGCTCGGGTCGGCCGCGGGCCTGGCGCTGTCCGACGTCATGAGCCGGGGCGTGTTCGGGGTGTCCACCGAGGTCCGCTTCGGGGCGGTGGCGGCGGCGGCGGCGGCCTGCGCGGTCATGGCGCTCGCCGCGTCGATCGTCCCGGCCCGCCGCGCCTTCGCGGTGGAGCCGGCCCGGGTCCTCAAGGGGGAGTGAGATGAGCTTCATCACGGTGCGGAACCTGTCCCGGCGCTACGGCGACGTCGTCGCGCTGCGCGACGTCTCGTTCTCGATCGAGGCGGGCGAGTGGATCGCGATCACCGGCCCATCGGGGTCCGGGAAGAGCACCCTCGTCAACATGCTGGGCTGCATGGACGCGCCGACCGCGGGCGAGGTCGTCCTGAACGGCCAGGACATCGGCAAGCTGACCCCCGCCGAGCGCGCCGT
>DATLEG010000113.1:0-2213 GCA_035525465.1 Saccharimonadales bacterium (SeqCode) | reverse complement strand
GCTCCGCTCAGGGTGACCCCTTGCTATATATGCCTTGCTATATATATGTTCACCCGAATATGACCTCGGCCACCTCCACCACCTCCGCCACCGATCTCCTCCTGACCGTCGCCGAGCCCACCCGGCTCCGGATTCTCAACTGCCTGGCGGCGGCGCCGCTCTTCGTCTCCGATCTGCAGGCGGTGCTGGACCTGCCCCAGCCCACGGTCTCCCGCCACCTCCAGGTGCTGCGTCGCGTTGACGTCGTGCGGGACACCCCCATCGCCCAGTTCGTCCTCTACCGGCTCCGCCGTGACCTCGGCACTCACGGCCGCCTGCTCGCCGCGATCCTCGACGCCGTCGTGCGCGACGATCCGGTGATGCGCGCCGAGCGCGACCGGGCGACGGACCGGAGCCGGTCGCACACGAATTTGCGAGTGGAAGAGCCACCCAGCGACAAGCCGATGACCCGCGCGAAGAGGCCAGAATGACGCACCGCATTCTCGTCGTCGACGACGAACCCGACATCACCGCCCTGGTGGCCTACCATCTTGCCAAGGCGGGCTTCCGGGTCTCGACCGCCAGCACCGGGCCCGACGCGCTCAAGGCCGCCCGCGAGGAGCGGCCGGACATCGTCATCCTCGACCTCATGCTCCCGGGCGTGTCGGGCTACGACGTGCTCGCCGAGCTCCGCCAGCGGGACGAGACCCGGGACGTCGGCGTCATCCTGCTCACGGCGCGGCGCGAGGAGACCGACCGGATCCGCGGCCTCTCGCTCGGGGCTGACGACTACCTCACCAAACCGTTCTCGCCGCAGGAGCTCTCGCTCCGGGTGCGTGGCCTGCTCCGGCGGCTGGGCTCTCCGCCGGTGACGGCGGGCTCGACCCTGAGCGCGGGCCCGGTGTCCATCGACCGCTCGGCGCATCGCGCGAGCGTCGGCGGCGAGGAGCTGAGCCTCACGGCGACCGAGTACAAGCTCCTGCTGACGCTGGTCGAGCGCCGCGGTCGGGTGCAGACCCGCCCGCAGCTGCTCGAGACGGTCTGGGAGGCGCAGCCCGACATTCAGACCCGCACGGTCGACATGCACGTGCAGCGGCTCCGCACGAAGCTCGGCGACGCGGGCCGGATGATCGAGACCGTCCGTGGCTTCGGCTACCGGTTCCGCGGCACCGAGCGAGGAGCGCGCGCGAGGTGAGCCTGGCCCGGCGGCTGGTGCTCGGCACGGTCGTCATCCTCATCCTCACGGTCCTGATCCTCCTCTGGGGTGCCGAGCGGTCTCTCAGGCGGGACCTCGAGGGCGACTTCGCCACCGGGCTCGAGCGCGAGGCTCGGCTCATCCACGAGGCCCTTCCGGCCGATTCGCTCGGCTGGGACTCGGCGGTGCACCAGCTCTCCAGCGCCAACGGCCATCGCCTCACCCTGGTCGATCGGACCGGCCGCGTGCGGGCGGACAGCGACTTCCCGCCCGGCCCGCTCCCCGCGATCGAGAACCATGCGGGCCGGCCCGAGGTCCGCCTGGCGCTCGCGGGTCGGACGGGCGTGGCCACCCGCCGGAGCGAGACGGTAGGCCGCCAGCTGATGTATGTCGCCGTGCCCGGCGACCCCGGCGTCATCCGGGTGGCCGCGAACCTGGCCCAGGTGGATGCTCTCGTTCGCCGGGCGCAGGGCGAGGTGGCGGGCGCGGCGCTTCTCGCGCTGCTGATCGGCACCCTGCTCGCGCTCCTGGCCGCGCGGTCGATCGCGCAGCCGCTCCACGCCATCTCCGCGGCCGCGCGGGCCATCGCCGCCGGCACGCCACCCCGATTCCCGCGCTCCGGCATCCCCGAGATCGACGTGCTGGTGCAGTCGCTCCGGCAGATGCACCAGCAGCTCGGCGACCGCTTCGCCGAGCTCCGCCGGGAGCAGGCCGAGTCGGCGGCGCTGGTCGAATCCATGGTGGAGGGGGTGATCGCCGCGGACGGGCGGGGGCACATCGTGACCGCGAACCCGGCCGCGCGCCGACTGCTGGGCTATGCGCCCACGGGGACGCTGCCCGACCTTCCGGCCCTCTTCCGGGTGAAGGCCGCGCGCGAGGTCGTGGACATCGCGCTCGAGGGCCGTCCCGTGCAGGATCGTCAGCTCGACATGGACGGCCGCGTGTTCCTCGTGAACGCGCGCCCCCTCCCCGCCGGTGGCGCCGTGCTCGTGCTGCACGATCTCACCGAGATCCGCCGGCTCGAGGCGGTCCGCCGGGA
>DATLEG010000090.1:0-8710 GCA_035525465.1 Saccharimonadales bacterium (SeqCode) | reverse complement strand
CGACGGCGGCGATGAGGATGCCCAGCTCGGCGCTGGCATGGAAGGCCGCGCCGACAGCGACCCCGTCGAGGAAGCTGTGGACGGACATGCCGCCGGCCCCAAGCGCGCCGACATGCTCGTGCCGCTCCACCGGGTGGCCGGCCTCGTGACCGACGTGGATGAGGGTGAGCCGCTCAAGGACGTAGAACGCGAGGAAGCCGATCCCGCCAAAGACCATCGCCTGTTCGAGCGAGTCGAGGGCCTGGGCCGATTCCGGAGCCAGGTCGAAGAACGCGGCCCCGATCCGGACCCCGGCGCCAAGGGCGATGAGCGCGCCGAGGTGCGTGGTCGTGCGGAGCGCGAGGAGCCCGCCCCCCAGAGTCGAGAAGAACGTGGCGGCGACAACGATGAGCGCGGTCACCGGGAACACCGCGGGCAGAGGCCTTCGATCTCGAGCGTGTGCCCGAGCACCGTGAAGCCCCGCTCGGCGGCGACCCGCCGGATCCCCGCCTCCACTCCGTCGGCCGGAATCTCCTCGAGCGCGCCGCAGGAGCGGCAGACGAGGTGGTGGTGGTGCTCCGGCGCGCAGGGGATGTATCGAGCGCACTGCTCGCCGTCGATGCCGTGGACGCGGCCGAGCGCTCCGACCCGGACCAGGTGGTCGAGCGTACGGAACACGGTCGCCCGTCCGACACCGCTCGGGAGCAGCTCGGCGACCACATCCTGCGCCGTGAACGGCCGATGGCGGCGGAGCGCGGCGGAGATGATCGCGCTCCTGGCCCCGGTGCGCCGCAGACCGCTGCGATCCAGGCGATCAAGGACTGTGGAGAGAGCGGTCGCGGTGGCCCCAGTCATTGAGACCGAGTATCAGTTACGCGGCGCCCACCTGTCAAGGAGGGCTAGGACGGAGCGAAGAAGGTCGTGTAGGCAAGGCCGGCGAGGGCCAGGAACATTCCGACGGTCGCCATCCAGCCGAGGGTCGTGAGGAGCGGGCCGATCGTCTGATCCCCCATCACCTTCCGGTCGCGGGCGACGAGCATCACCAGGACCAGGAGCGGCGGCGCGATGACCCCATTCAGGATCGCGGTGTAGAAGAGCGCGTCGATCGGGTCGATGCCGGTGAAATTGATCGCCATCCCGACGAACGTCGCGAGGATGATCACCCCGTAGAACGGCTTCGCACGGTCCCACCGCTCCTCGAGTCCGGTGCGCCAGCCGAAGGCCTCGGAGACGGCGTAGGCCGCCGACCCCGAGAGGATCGGGATCGCCAGAAGCCCGGCGCCGATCATCCCCCCGGCGAAGAGCAGCCCGGAGAGGTCCCCGGCGATCGGCCGGAGCGCCTCGGCCGCGTCGGCGGCGCTGTTGATGTCGGTCTTGCCTTCCTTGAACAGGGTGAGGGCGGTGGCGAGGATGATGAAGAACATCACCAGGTTGCTGATCCCCATGCCGACGTTCACGTCGATCGTCGCGTACCGCAGCTGGGCGGCGCTGGCGCCCTTTCGGGACTGCTCGGTCGTCTTCCCCTCGGCGATCTGTTCCTCGACCTCTTCGCTCGACTGCCAGAAGAAGAGGTACGGCGAGATCGTCGTCCCCAGGATCGCCACCAGGGTCGCGATGTATTTCGGATCGAGGCTGAAGGTCGGGACGACCGCCGCCCGGAGCGTCTCGAGGACGTCCGGGCGCACGACGACGGCGTCCACGACGTACGCGAGGAGCGCGAGGGTGAGGTACTTGAAGACCTTGGCGATGAGCTTGTAGCTGCCGAAGATCTGGAACGCAAGGATCCCGATGGCGACCGGGACGACCAGCCAGACCGCCTTGATCCCGACAAGGAGCCCGATCGCGTCGGCAACGGCCCCGAGGTCGGCGCCGACGTTGATCGTGTTGGCAACGAAGAGCGCGAAGATCGCCGGGTAGAGGACCCAGCGGGGGTAGCGGTCGCGGATGACCCGGGCGAGGCCGACCCCGGAGACGAGGCCGATCCGGGCACAGATGTTCTGCACCGCGGCCATGAGCGGGAAGCTGAGCAGCGCGGTCCAGAGAGTGGTGAGGCCCAACGTGGCGCCGGCGACCGCGTAGGTGCCGATGCCGCTGGGATCATCGTCGGAGGCGCCGGTGATGAGTCCCGGGCCGAGCACCTTGCCTGCACGCTTGATCGGATTGGGCTCGCGCTCGATCTCGGTGACCCGGTCGGCGGCAGCCTGCTGTCCGGTCATTTCGCTCATGTTTTCGTCGCTTCGCACATCCGGTGCCAGCCCGGGCCATCCGGGCGTGAGCGGGCGGCCCTATCCCCGGCGCGGAGCGAGCGCGACGGCGACCGCGGTGGTGACAGGCACCGAGAGGACCAAGCCGACGCTCGCGACCAGGATCGCGATGAGCGACCCGGTGATCGTCTCGCCGTTGAGCGCCACGATGAGCGGCGCGTTCCCGAGCGAGAGCAGCACGATGAACGGGAGCGCGCCCCCGAAGTACGCGAGCGCGAGGGTGTTCACCAGGGACCCGATGTGGTCGCGCCCGACATTGAGGGCGCTCGCGTAAAGCCGTCGTTCCTCGAACGTGGGGTCGGCCGCGGCCAGCTCCATCGTCGCCGAGGCCTGCCCGATTCCCATGTCCACGAGCGCCCCGAGCGATCCGACGACGATCCCGGCAAGTACGAGGCGATGCAGGTCGATCCTGCCTCCGGAGCCCACGGCGAGGAAGACCGCCTCTTCGGAGCCGAGCCCGGTGATGTGCGCGAGGATGAGCGTCCCGGCTGACAGGGCGAGGACCGCCGCGAGCGAGACCGCGGTGCCAACAAGCGCGGCAACGCTCTTGCGGTTGAGCCCATGGACCACGAAGACCGCGACCCCGACCACGCCGAGCGACCCCAGGAGCGTCGAGATGAGCGGATCCTCACCGCGCTGCACCGCGGGAACGATCGCGAGCAGGAACACCGTGACGCTCATCGCCAGACCGACCAGCGCCGCGAGCCCCTTCCAGCGGGCGACGACCAGGATGGCCACGACGAACAGGAGCGCCACCGGAACGAGCGATGACAGCCGGACGATCTCCTCGATCGCGTACTGCCGCTGCTCACCCTCGCGCCGCTGCGACACCAGGACCCGGTCACCAGAGGAAAGCAGGCCGTTCGCGTTCAGCGCGTTGCGGCCGCCCCACTCCAGCACGATCACGTCGCCGCGGTACAGGCCGCCGTCGAGCTGCACCTCGAGCTTCTGGAACGGCTGGCCGGGCACACCGGGGGTGCCTGCGCCACGGGTCCCCTGATCGACGACCCGGACGACATGGGCGTCAACGACCGATCCGGTGCGCCCGTCGTACAGACTGGTACATCCACCGAGCACGAATGACAGCGCCGCGAGCAGGAAGAGCAGGATGAGACGCATGCAGGACGAGGGTACCCGCATCGCCGCCCCGGACGCCGAGGGGGTGTTCAGCTACTTCTTCCGGCTCGGCTTCGTGAACATCGGGGGGCCGGTCGCCCAGCTCGCGATGATGTACGACCACGCCGTCGACCGCGCGCACTGGATCACCCGCGAGCGCTTCGTGCGGATCATGGGCGTCTGTCACATCCTCCCCGGCCCCGAAGCGCTCCAGCTCGCGATCTACGTCGGCTACCTCACCCGGGGGATCCGCGGCGGGGTGTTCGCCGGGGTGATGTTCGTCCTCCCTGGGGCGGTGCTCATCACGATCCTGGCCGCGCTGTACGCCGCGTTCGGCTCCGTGCCGTCGGTGAACGACGCGCTCTACGTGCTCAAGCCCGCGGTCCTGGGGATCATCGCCGCCGGGCTCCTGCGGATCGGGCGAGCGGCGCTCACCTCCTGGACCCTCGCCCTCATCGCGGCGGCCGCCTTCGCGGGCATGCGTCTTTTGGGCGTCGACGTCATTCTCACCCTGTTCGCCGCCGGAGTCGCGGCGCTCCTGGTCGGTCCGGTGAAGCCGGAGACGCGCCCCGCGTCTGTCGTCGTCGGGCCGCTCCTGTGGCTCGGCTCGACCCCGGCCTCGCCGTGGCTCGCACCGGTGGCGTTCACGCTCGCGGAGTGGGTCGACGTCGCGTGGGTCTTCCTACGCACCGGCCTGTTCAGCTTCGGCGGGGCGTATGGCTCGCTCGCGCTCCTCACCCGCGGAGTGGTCACCGAGCACGGGTGGCTCACCTCGGCGCAGCTGCTGGACGGAGTGGCCCTCTCCATCGCGACCCCGGGCCCGTTCATGCTGTTCGCGACCTGGGCCGGCTACCTCATCGCCGGCGTGCCGGGGGCGGCCGCCGCGACGGTGCTGGTCTTTCTCCCGTCGTTCATCCTCGTACTGGCGGCGGCCCGCCGGATCGAGCAGATGCGCGAGCGGCCGGCAGTCCGGCGTTTCCTTGCCGGGGTCTCCGCCGGCGTCGTCGCGGTGATCCTGCTCGTCACACTCGAGCTCGCCCCCGCCGCGCTCGTCGATCCACTCGCCGGAGTCATCGCGCTCGCTGCGTTCAGCCTCATCGTCATCGCCAAGCGAGACGTAGCGCTGGTGTCGCTGCTCACGATGGGCGCGGGGATCGCGCACGCCCTGCTGCGCCTCGCGCTCGGGCCGGCGTAGCTCCTAGGGCCGCGCGCCGAACAGCAGCTCTTGCAGGTCCGGTAGCTCGGTCCCCGCGCCGGCGATGAAGAGCAGGCCGATGATCAGGCTCGAGATGCCGGCCACCGCGCCCACGACGAGATAGACCGCCCGCAGGCGCTGCGCGCCGAGGAAGCCCGTCGCGCTCACGACGGCGACCAGGGTGTTCGAGAGCAGCAGGCCCACGACGAACGCGACCAAGATCGTGATCCCCTGCGCGCCGGATACCCCGGCGACGCCCGCAAGAAGGAGCGCCTGCGAGCCGGTCTCGGCCCCGACGCCATGGATCATGCCGACGCCAAAGGCGGTCCGTGGTCCGTACTGCGATCCATGGGCCATCGGGGCGTGATGTTCGTGGCCGTGGATCCGCGCCTGCAGCTTGTCCCAGGCGAACCGAGTGGCGCTGAAGACCAGCATCCAGCGGCTGCGCATCCGGAACTCGCCCTTGCCGCGGAAGTATTGGATGAGCGAGATGAGCACCCAGACCCCAAGGAGCACAAGGGTGACGCCGACGACCCGCTCGAGGATCGGATCGACCCAGTCCGGAAGGACGGCACCGAGGAGCAACGCGGCGATGCCGAGCGCGACGACGACGAGGGCATGCCCAAGGGCGTAGAGCGTCGCCAGGCCGATCGCATGCCGCTGCTCGTGGGCGAATCGGGACTCGGCGAGGACATGGAGCGCCGGGGCATCCGCATGGGAGTGCGCGTGCGCCAGATCCGGCGCGTCGTCGTGTCCGTGCGGCGGCATCGGCGCCGCGGGCGGGACCTCCCGGTCGGCGTGGGCGGCGGTGGTCGTGCTGGTGATGTCGGTGATCGCCGCGATGTGGTCCCAGTCGATGCCGTGCCGGAATCCCAGGGCCACGATGCCCAGGAGCAGACCGACCGCGCCGAGGTCCATGGGCGGAGCATATCTCTTACCGCAATGAGTTGCAATAAGGGGGAGCGACGGCACGGCTATTGCAACCGGGTGGCGAATGCGGCACGGTGGAGCGATGGAGAACACCAGGCAGATCGAGGAGCGGGTCCGCTCCAGCGGGCGCCGGATGACCGTGCAGCGGCGAGCGGTGCTTGCCGCGGTCCAGCGGTCACGCCACCACGTCACCGCCGACGAGATCGCCACGCGGGTCCGCGCGACGCACCCGCGGATCGATCCGTCCACGGTCTACCGGAATCTGGAGGCGCTCGAGGCCATCGGCCTGGTGAGCCACAGCCACCTGGAGGACCGGATCACCCGCTGGCACCGGGCCGACGTGGAGCGGCACGGCCACCTCGTCTGCCGGGCGTGCGGGGAGGAGACCGAGCTTCCCGCGGCGTCGCTTGCCGGCTTCGAGCGCCGGCTGCAGGCGGCGCACGGATTCAGGGCCGACCTGGGCCATTCGGCGATCGTGGGGATCTGCCGGGAGTGCGCGCTCGTACCCCCAGAATGAGAGGCGACTGACCGTCCCCGCCGCGCTCGAGCACCCGTCGCGCCTCACGGGTCCAGAGCGGATCAGCACATTTGGAGGTCACGATGTCCCGCTTCCTCGGTCTGCTGGCGGCGCTGGCGGTCATCGTCGCGGCGCTGGCGCTCTCCGCCGGCAGTGCCTGGGCGCACGAGCGCCGCACCGTCGGCTCGTATCAGCTCGTCGTGGGCTTTCTCACCGAGCCGGGATACTCCGGGCAGCCCAACGGACTCGACCTGCGGGTCACCGACACCCGGACCACCCAGCCGGTCGAAGGACTCGAGAAGACCCTGAAGGCGGAGGTGAGCTTTGGCGGCCTTGCGCCGCTCCCGCTGACGGTGACCGCACGCTTCGGCCAGACCGGCGCGTATGCCGGGCAGTTCGTCCCGACGAAGCCGGGGACCTACATCTTCCACATCAGCGGAAAGATCGGCACCCAGGACATCGACGAGCGATTCGAGTCCGGGCCGAACCGGTTCAATGACATCGAGGGCCTTGGCGCGCTGCAGTACCCGGACAAGGTCCCCGGCGGCAGCGACCTGGGGAAGGCCCTTGCCGATCTGCGGTCGGAGAACGACCAGCTTCGCCTCCTGGTGATCGCCGGTGTGGTCGTCGCCATCGTCATCGCGATCGCGGTCCCAGTCGTGCTGAGCCGGCGGCGCGGATGAGAGGCGGGCTGCTCGCCGCGGTCCTCGCGTTGGCGGGGATCGCGGCGGGCGCCGTCGCCGCGGACGGGCACGCCAACTACGTGCGGAGCAACCCGGCGGCCGATGCGCGCCTGGTGAAGGCGCCGGTCGAGATCCGGATGTCCTTCAGCGAGCCACCCGATCCGCGGGGGAGCGCGATCACCGTCCTCGATGAGAGCGGCGCGCGGGTCGACACCGCGGACACCGCCGCCTCCGGAGAGCCGAACGGCCTCCGGGTCGGCGTGAAGCCGGTCGGTGACGGCGGCTACACCGTCGCCTGGACGGCCCGGTCCGCGGTCGACGGACACGAGACCAAAGGCACCTTCGCGTACGCGGTGGGCAACGCCGCGCTCCCCTCCCTCGCGGACGTGCCGGATGCGTCCCCGCCGCCATCGCCGCTGGAGCTGATCGGGCGCCTCCTGTCCTATGGCGGCATCGCGCTCGGGATCGGGACGGTGCTCTTCGTTCTGGTCGTTCGCTCACCCGAGACGGCACCGGAGCGCCGTCGCGAGCAGCTGCTCCAGCTGGTCGCCGGCGGGCTCATCGTCGTTGGGTCCGCGGCGCTCCTCCTCGATCAGGGTGGCCGGATCCCGCCCCGCCTGGGGATCCTCCTCGGCCTGCGGGCGGCGAGTGGTCTGGCGCTCGCGGCCATCGCCCTCGCCCCCCGGCCGCGGCTCTCCCTGCGGCGGGAGATCGCCGGCGCCGCGGCCATCGTCGCGGCGTTGACCGCGACCCTCGTGTCGCACGCGGCCGCGCTCGGTCTGCCGCTCGGCATCGTCCTCGACTACGTCCACGTGCTCGCCATCTCGGCCTGGACCGGCGGGATCGTCGCGCTGCTCTGGATCGTCCTGCTCGGTGCCCCTGAGCTCACGCCGCTCGTTCTGTCACGGACCGTGCGCCGCTTCTCACTGCTCGCGCTCGTCTCGGTCGGGCTGCTCGTCGTGACCGGGACGCTCCAGGCGTTCTCGCGGCTTGTCATCGTCCAGGACCTGGTCGAGACGCCCTACGGGATCGCGCTCCTGGTGAAGATCGTGCTGCTCGGCGCGACGCTCGCGTTCGGCGCCTTCCATCTTCTGCGCGCGGGACCGCGTGGCGACCGGCGGGCGCTCATCCGCGGGACCGCCGCAGAGATCGGGCTCCTGGCCATCGTCATCGCCGCAGCCGGGGTCCTCACCGCGGTGCCGCCGCCGGCCCAGAACAGCGGGGCGGCGTTCGATGAGACCCGCCATGTCGCGGGTCTGCGGCTGGAGCTCGTCCTGCCCACCGCGCTCCCTGGCCGGAACCGGTACGTCCTGCGGGTCCACCAGGGGCTGCAGCCGCTCACCGACCCGCAGAAGGTCGTGCTCCGGTTCACGATGGTCGAACATGACATGGGTGAGACCGAGCTCGTCACCACGCAGCGCGCGCCGGGGGAATACGTCGCCGATGGGAGCGTCACCGCGATGTACGGGACCTGGAAGGTGCAGGCGATCATCCGCCGCGCCGGGCTGGAGGACGTGACAACGGTCTTTTCCGTTCCGATCAATCAGAGCGGCACCGCGACCGCGGCCGCGCTCACCGCCGGTCCGTACCAGCTCGTCGTCTTCCCCGAGCCGGCCGCCCCGCAGGCCGGCGCGCCGATCACGTTCAACATCGTCGTCGTGGATCAGAAGGGCGACCCGGTGTCCGGCAAGACGGTGTCGGGCACGGTCGTGGGCGAGCGCAAAGGCCCCGCGCCTGCGCCGATCGCCGCGAGCCAGGTCTCGGTGGGCCGCTACAGCATCACCGTCGACGCGCTCGAGGCGGGTCCCTGGCGGTTGACGATCGCCATCGGCAGCGAGGGTCAGGCGGACTACCAGTTCACGGTCGCCCAGTGACGGTCCTGCTTCTCCACGGTGCATTCGTGGATGAGTTCCTCATCGACATCGCCCTCCCGGTCGTGCTGTTCATCGGGCTGTACATCTGGGCCGACCGGAAGAGCAAGCGCGAGAAGGCCGCGAAGCTGGCGGCCACGAAAGCGGCCGACCCG
>DATLEG010000086.1:0-3784 GCA_035525465.1 Saccharimonadales bacterium (SeqCode) | reverse complement strand
GAGGGGATCGAGAAGTACGCCCTGCTCCGGACCGTGAGCGCGGTCGAGCGCGCCGACGTCGCGATCCTGCTCATCGACGCGACCGAGGGGATCACCGCGCAGGACACCCACATCGCCGGCTACGTCCTCGAGGCGAACGTGGGACTGGTCCTGGCGATCAACAAGTGGGATGCTGTCGACCGTGGGCCCGAGACGACCGAGCGCATGATGCGCGACGTGACGCGGGAGTTCCACTTCGCCCCGTGGATGAAGAGCCATTACGTGTCCGCCAAGAACGGCCGCAACGTGGAATCCACCCTTGCCGACGCGACCGGCATCGTCGCGACCCGCCGGGCCCATGTCCCCACCTCCGAGCTGCACCGGCTGCTCGTCGACGCGATCGGCTCGCATCCGCCGCCGACCAATCGGGGGAAAGAGGTCCGCTTCCACCACGTCGTCCAGGGGAAGTCCAGCTGCCCGACCTTCGTGTTCTTCGTCGACCGGCCGGACCTGGTCCATTTCTCGTATCAGCGCTACCTCGAGAACCAGCTGCGGGAGCGCTTCCCCTTCGCCGGTACGCCGATCCGGGTGCAGTTCCGCGGGGCGCGCGATGACTGAGCTCGCCGGGTCGGCCTGGCTCGGCATCGTCCTGGCCCTCCTGGTCGGCTACGCGATCGGCTCGTTCTCCAGCGGCTACGTCGTCGGCCGGCTGTACCGGAACGTCGACCTCCGGACCATCGGCTCGGGGTCGACCGGCGCGACCAACACCCTACGGGCCCTCGGGCCCGGTGCGGCGATCCTCGTCGGCGCGCTCGACATCCTGAAGGGCGCGGCCGGGGTCTGGATCGCGACCCTCCTGGTCACCGCGCCTGCCGATGCGCGGACGATCGCCGCGGCCGCGGGTGCCCTGGGCGCGGTCGCCGGGCACTGCTGGCCCGCGTTCCTCGAGGGCCGCGGCGGCCGCGGGGTCGCGACCGGCTTCGGCACCCTCCTCTTCGTCGCGAGCCCGGCCTGGCTCGTGTCGGTCGCGGCGTTCGCGCTCACGATCGCGGTCACCCGGATGGTCTCCGCAGGGTCCCTCGCCTCGGTCGCCGGCGCCGTCGTGGGCTACCTCCTGTTCGTCCTCGCCGGGGTCATCACCTTCCACTGGGCGGTCGCCGGGTTCATCCTCATCGCCAGCCTCATCGTGATCATCCGGCATCGCGCGAACATCGCCCGCATCGCCCGGGGATCCGAGCCCCGCCTTGGCGGCCGCACATCCCACCCGATGTAGCGATCCTCGGGGCCGGGTCGTGGGGCACGACGCTCGCGACGGTGATCGCGCGCGACGGCGGGCGGACGGTGCACCTGTGGACCCGCGATCCGGCGCAGGCCGCGCGCATCGCCACGGCCCGTGAGAACACCCGGTACCTCGCCGGCATCAGGCTCCCGGATGGCGTGATCGTCACCGCGGATCTCGCGCGCGCCACCGAGGCACCGGCGCTCGTCATCGCCGCGCCGGCGGACGGGGTCACCTGGCTCCGGGAGCGGCTCGGGCCATTCCTGCGCCCCGAGCATCGCCTGCTCTCGGCCACGAAGGGACTCGCACCGAGCGACGGTCGACGGATGAGCGAGCTCTGGACCGAGGCCGTCGCGGCGGCGCGCATCGCGGTGCTCTCCGGCCCGAACATCAGCCGGGAGATCGCCGCCGGTCTACCGGCGCCCACCGTGGTCGCGTCGACCGATCCTGAGACGGCCAAGCGCTTCCAATCGCTCGTCGGGACCCCGATGTTCCGGGTCTACACGAACCACGACGTCATCGGCGTCGAGCTCTGCGGGGCATTGAAGAACGTCATCGCGATCGGCGCCGGGGCGATCGACGGCATCGGCTACGGCGGGAACGCGAAGGCCGGCTTCATGACGCGAGGCCTCGCGGAGATCGCGCGGTTCGCCTTCGCCCAAGGCGCCAGTCCGCTCACCCCGGCCGGCCTCGCGGGCATCGGGGATCTCATCACGACCTGCACCAGCCCGCATTCCCGCAACCGCACCGTCGGCGAGCTGCTTGCCGCCGGCCTCGACCGGGAGGCGATCGGGGAGCGGCTCGGCGGTCAGGTCGCCGAGGGCATCGGCACGACCGCGGCGGTCGTGACAGCGGCGCGGACCCAGGGGATCTCGATGCCGATCGCCGAGGCGACCCACCGGGTCCTGTTCGAGGGCCTGCCCGTCCGCGACGCGATGCACGAGCTCATGCAGCGCGAGCAGGGGGAGGAGCTCGCCGGTCCGCTCGCCGATCTCTCGCGTCTCCTGGCCGGTCTCCGGTCGGCCTCGGCACCCCGACCCGACCCGGGATGATCCGCGCGGTCGCGGGCCTGGCCGCCGTGGTGCTCCTCGCCGGCGGGTGCGCCTCCGAACCGCTGCCGCCAGCGCCGGCGTCATCGTCCGCTTCGCCGGTCCGCCAGCTGCGGATCCTGGCCCTCGGAGCGGATGGTCCGGTCGCGGGCGCGCGGGCCTGCGCCATCCCCCTCGCCGGCCCGGGCCGTTGCGGCGAGACCGGGTCGGCCGGAAGCGCCACCCTCACGCTCCCGCCGGGGGCGTACCTCGTCCGGGTGGCCGCGCCGGCAGGGCAGCGCGAGGCCGGCGACCGGATCGCGGCGGATCTGGTGGCGTCCGACGCGAGCGTGACGGTGCGGTTCGAGCGGATCCGGGAGATCGGAGGAACGATCCGTGACGCGGCGGGCCGGTCGGTCGGCGATGCCCGGCTGTGCGCGCATCCGTTGATCGCTTCCGTACCGGTGTGCGGACGGAGCGGTGCCGACGGCACCTACCGCCTCGCGGTCGTTCCGGGCCTGTGGAAGATCGAGGCCGAGAGCCCGCCCGGGGCGCGTTTGCTAGGGCAGTGGGCCCGCGGCCGAGTCTCCTCCGGCGAGGCCGACGTGATCGATGCGCGCGCCGCCGACGCGACGGCGGTCGATCTGGTGCTCCTGGCCGGCGTCGCCCTGTCCGGTCGGGTCACCGCCGCGGACGGGCGACCGATCAAGGCCGCGCAGCTGTGCACGAAGACGCTCGCCGCGCCGCTCCCCTGGGAGTGCGAGCGGACCGACGACCGCGGCCGGTACGTCGCGCTGCGGGAGCCCGGCCGCTATTACGTCTGGACCATCCCGCCCGACGATGAGCCGCTCGTTCCGGAATGGTTCGCCGGCGCGCTCACCGGGGTGGGGGCGACCGCGGTCGACCTGGATGCCGACGACTCCCTCGACGTCACCCTTCGGTCCGGCCCGTCGATCCAGGGGAAGGTGACCGACACCCGCGGTGCCCCGGTGGCCGGCGCGCTCATCTGCGTGGACACCCCGTTCCCGAGCGGCCGCATCTGCCGCCCGGCCGGCCTGGACGGGGCCTACCGGGTGACCACGCGTCCGGAGACCTACCTCATCCAGGTCATCCCGCCGCCATCGAGTGACGCGGTCGGCGGCTTTTGGGGCGGGGGCCGGTCCTGGCTCGACGCCCGGACCGTGACCGTCGGCGGCCGCGACGTGACGATCGATCTCGTCCTGCCGGTCGGGGTCCGGCTCTCCGGCCTGGTGCGCAGCGCCGACGGGGTGCCGCTGGAGGGGGCGTCGGTGAACCTGTCCGACGAGCGCGGGATCGCCGCGGCCACCGGGACCGACGAGATCGGCCGCTACACCGCCTCGCTGGCTCCCGGTCGCTACACGCTGGACGTCTTCGCACCGTTCGCGAGCTCGCTCCAGAGCGCGCTTGGCCGCTCGGTCGTCATCACCGCCGCCACGACCCTCGACGTCGTGCTCCCCGACGGGGCCCCCTGAGGACG
>DATLEG010000071.1:0-4363 GCA_035525465.1 Saccharimonadales bacterium (SeqCode) | reverse complement strand
GGTCACCGGAAAAGATCGCGCTCGAGCGGCTCCTCGCCGTCGGGACCGTTGTCTGCGTCGAGCGCATCGCCTGGCGGCGGGTCTATGACCTGGCCGAGCGCGCCATCCCCGCGCGTCTTCTGGCTCGCGACCCCGACGATGTGTCCTGCCACCGCAAGCTCATCGCGCTTGCGGCCGAGCGGCTTGGGGTGGGCACGCTCGATGACCTGCGTGGGTACTTCGGCGGCATGTCTGGCGAGCAGGCCGCGGCCGCCATCCGAGCCGCCGGTCTCATCCCGGTGCGGGTGTGGGGCTGGACCGCGGCGGCCTGGGCCGATCCGGCCGCGCTCGCTGCTCTGGGAGTAGCTACGCGAGGGCGCCACCGGACGACGCTGCTCTCACCATTCGATCCGCTCGTCTGGGATCGCGCGCGTCTGCTGCGGATCTTCGGTCTGGCCCACAAGCTGGAGGCCTACACGCCCGCGGCCCAACGGGTCCATGGCTACTTCGCGATGCCGGTCCTGGCCGGCGGGCGCATCGTCGGCCGGGTGGACCCCGGCCGGGAGGGCACGACCCTCATCGCCAAACGGGTCAGCGCGGATCCCGGCGCCGAGCCGGCCATCGCCCGAGCCCTCGTCGAGGCGGCAGGCTGGGTCGGCTGCGACACGGTCGGGGTGATGGAGACCCGGCCGGCCGGCCTCCGCGTGCCCCTGCGCCGTGCGCTTGCTCAGCTGATCTGACCGCGGCGGCATACCGCCGCGCCGGTCGCCGTTCCCGTCCGCGCTACTGTCCGCTCAGCATGCGCGACCGTCTCCTGGTCGAGGCCCAGCAGGTCGAGCGCGCGATCGCGCGGGTGCGCTGGGGTGCGGCGGCGCTCGCGATCGTCCTCGGGCCTTCGTTCCCGAACTTTTCGGTGGCCGGTGTGTACTCCCTGGGCGTCTTCATCGTGGCCTACAACCTGGCGACCCTGTGGACCTCGGCGCGGGCCCGCGGTGTTGCATCGCACCGGCGGGTGGCCGCCGCCGCGTTCGCCGGCGACCTGGGGGCGCTCTCGGTGGCGATGCTCCTCTTTTCCACCGATCCACTGTGGACGACCTTCTTCCTCGGCACGGTGGTCATCACCGCCGGCGCGTTCCGGTTCGGGACGGTCGGCACGTTCTCCGCGACGGCCGTCGTTTCGGCGGCGTATCTGGCGATCTCGGTGTTCCGCGCCGCGAGCTTCGGCTTCCCGTTCGAGCCGGAGCGCGTGCTGTTCCATCTGTCGATCTTCGCCCTGACCGCGCTCCTGCTGGACCGGTCCCTCCGCGACGCGCGCGAGCTTCGGGGAGAGCGCGAGGACCTCATCGTCCGGCTCGAGCGCCGGGTGCGCGAGGACGAGGCGCTCGCTGCGGTCATGCGGATCGTGGCGCAGGTCCCGTCGGCGAACGCGGTCGTCCCGGCGGTGCTCGAAGCGAGCCGGGAGGTCTTTCGCTTCGATCGGGCCACGGTGTTCGTCGCGGACGACACCGTCGGCGAATACCGCGTCCTGTTCCGTCTGGCCAGCGATACCGGCGCACAGGCCGTGCCGCCGCCCCGGCTCCGGCTGGGAGAGGGACTCATCGGCGCGGCGATCGCCGAAGAGCGCGCGCTGCTCGTGCCGAACGTGCTCGACGACCCGCGATACCTGTCGCCGCTGCCGAATGAGGCACCCCGATCGGTCATCCTCGTCCCACTTCAGGTCGGCGGCCGGCCGGTCGCGGTGTTCTCGCTGTCCCGTGCGCTGCCCGACACCTTCGGTGCGGACGATCTCCGCCTCGCGGAGACCGTCGCCGGCCTGATCGCCCAGGTCCTGGAGAACGATCGGCTGTTCGCCGAGGCAAGCGAGGTCGAGGCGCTTCGGGTGACCGATCGGATGAAGGACGAGTTCCTCGCGTCGGTCAGCCACGAGCTGCGCACGCCGCTCACCGTCATCGGCGGCTCGCTCGAGCTGCTGGCGGCGGGCCGGCCGGAGAACGCCGAGCGTCTGATCACCCAGGCCCGACGGAACGTCGATCGCCTCCAGTACGCGGTCCAGGAGCTGCTGGAGCTTGCGGAGCTCCAGCAGACGCGGATCGAGCTGGCGAGCGAGTATGTGTCCTGTGAGTCTCTGTTCTCCGAAGCCGCGGGTGCGGTCGAAGTGGCCGCCGAGCGCCGCGGCCAGCGGATCGTCATTGAGGTCGCTCCCGCCCTGCCCGACCTCTCCGTCGATCGTCGCCGGATGCAGCAGGTCCTTGGCAACCTCGTCATGAACGCGGTCCGGTACGGTCCCGCGGATTCGACGATCACACTGCGCGCGGTGGCCGGGGATGGCGTCGTGCGGCTGTCGACGATCGACGAAGGCGCGCCGATCCCGACGGCCGAGCAGGATCGGCTCTTCGACCGCTTTTACCGCCGCCCGGCCCACCGCGATGTGCAGGGTGGCACGGGCCTGGGGCTTGCGATCGCGAAGACCCTGGTCCAGCTCCACGGCGGCACGCTCGCCATCCGTACCGGGGATCCGACCGGGAACGAGTTCATCGTGGAGCTGCCGCGATGAACGTGCTCATCGTTGACGACGAGCCCGACGTCGCCGCGGTCGTCGCCATGGGGATCACCTACCAGCGCCCGGCCTACGGCGTGACCGAATGTCACTCGGGCGCCGAGGCGCTGACCCGCATCGCCGCGGAGCCACCGGACCTGGTCGTCCTCGATCTCGCGATGCCACAACCGGACGGGTTCGCGGTGCTCCGGATCCTGCGTGCGCAGGGCAACGACGTGCCGGTCATCGTCCTCACCGCCAAGGGCTCGGAGCAGGACCGCGTGCGTGGGCTCGAGCTCGGTGCCGACGACTACGTCACCAAGCCCTTCAGTCACAAGGAGCTGATCGCGCGGATGGACGCGGTCCTGCGACGCACCCGGGCCGCGGCCGATCCCGCGAAGGGCAATCTCCTGAACGCGCGTGATCTGCAGATCGACTTTGCCCAGCGGCGGGTGTCCATCCGCGGACGCGACGTCGCCCTCACGCCCACCGAATACAACCTGCTCTTCCACCTGGCGACCAACGCCGGACGGGTGATGACCCACGAACAGCTGCTCGCGAAGGTCTGGGGCGACGAGTATCGCGATGAGGTGCACTACCTCAAGGTCTACGTCGGCCGTCTCCGCACGAAGCTCGAGCGTGACCCGTCGCACCCGGAGCACATCGTCACCGCGCGCGGCGTCGGCTACCGCTTTCCCGCGGCATAGCGTCTCCGGTCCAGGACCGGGCGGGCGAGCTGCGCTCTCTTAGGCCGGGCGATGGGCGGGGGGCCAGCCACCGGAGGGGATCGCGCCCGGGCGCTCGATCGACAGCAGGATCCGCTTCGCATCGAGACCGCCGGCGTAGCCGCCGAGGCTGCCGTCGGTGGCGACGACGCGATGGCAGGGGACGACGATCGGGATCGGGTTCGCGCCCACGGCCCCGCCGACGGCCCGCGAGGCCTTCGCGTTCCCGAGCCGCGTCGCGATCCTCCGATAGGTGAGGAGCTCGCCGAATGGGATGTTCGCCGTCTGCGCGAGGACCCGGCGCTGGAAGAGCGTGAGTCCCGCGAGATCCGCCGGGATGTCGAAGGTCCGGCGCTTCCCCCGGAAGTACTGATCCAGCTCGCGGGCGAGGACGCTCGAGCGGCGATGGTCTGGCACCACCCCGGGCCCGTAGACCCGGTGCAGGCGCCGCAGCTCCCTCTCCGGCGGCTCCGCGCCATAGTGGATCGCGGCCACGCCCTTGGCCGTGATCGCGACCCAGAGCGGCCCGAGCGGCGAATCCAAACGGTCGTAGCCGACGGTCACGAGGCCATCCTTCTTCGCCCGGGCGATGAGGCGCTCGCGCGCCTCGATCAGTGCCAGATCCATCGTCATCTAGGCCACCGCCGCCTTCACTTTTTTCAACGCCTCGCTCACCCGCGTCCGGGCGGCCTGCTCGCTGCAGTCGAGGGCCTGGGCCACCTCGGCGTAGGGGAGGCCCTCCACCCTGCGGAGGATGAACGCGGCGCGCTGACCGGCGGGGAGCAGCCGGATCGCGCCGGCCAGATCGGCAAGGCTCACGCCGTCCCGCTCGGGAGCCGCGAGGGCCAGGTCATCGACGTTCGCCACGATCCGCCGCGACCGCCGCTCGCGATCGATCGCCCGGTTCGTGGCGATCCGATAGAGCCAGGCCCGCTCATTCCCACGCCGGGGGGGCGGCCAGGCCCAGAACGCCGCGAGGAACGTGTCCTGGTAGAGGTCCTCCGCGTCGGCCCGCTGCCCGGAGAGACGGACGGCGTACGCGAACACCTCGCGCTCGTGGCGCTCGAGCAGCTGGCCGAAGGTCAGCGGCGGTGGAAGTTCCATCCTCGTTAGTAGAACGGAG
>DATLEG010000054.1:0-17702 GCA_035525465.1 Saccharimonadales bacterium (SeqCode) | reverse complement strand
CCGGCACCAGCTCCGAGCACGCGCCCCGGTACTACGAGGAGGTCACGGCCTTCATCGCCGAGCGCGGGATCACCAACGTCATCGTGAACACGACCTTCGAGACGATGGGCGATCACGTCGCCGCCTCCGACTGCGTCGTCCTCTATTACGAGGACATCTTCCAGAGCGCGGTGGCGACCCAGGCGGTCTGGGCCGGCCTTCCGGCGATCTACTCCGCCATCCCCGGCTTCCGTCTCTACCAGGGCGCCGGGCTCACCGCGCGCGACACCGGCGAGCTGGCCGACGCGATGCGCGAGATCCAGGAGCCCGAGACCTACGCCCGGCTGGTCGAGCAGGTCGCGATCCTGCGGCGGATGCTCGCGCCCGACCGGATCGCTCCGCGGTACCTGGCCGATCTGCCGTGAACGTCCTCATCGTCGTGCAGCGCTACGGCGAGGAGGTCGTGGGCGGATCCGAGGGTCACGCCCGTGTCGTCGCCGATCGCCTCGCGGCCCGCCACCGGGTGGAGATCGCGACCACCACCGCCCTGGACTACTGGACCTGGGAAGCGCACTACCCGGCCGGCACGACCACGCTCGAAGGCATCCCGCTCCACCGGTTCGCGGTGGAGGGCGGACGGAGCCCGGAGTTCAAGGTCTTCGAGACGAAGCTGAACGGGCCGGATCACGGCCTGGCGGACGAGCTGGCGTGGCCGCGGGTCCAGGGGCCCCACGTCCCCGCGCTCTACGAGTTCCTCCATCGTGATGCGGGCCGCTTCGACGCGATCGTCTTCTACACCTACATCTACGCGCCAACGGTCCTCGGCCTGCCGGTGGTCCCGGAGAAGGCGGTGCTCATCTCCACCGCGCACGACGAGCTTGCCCTTGGCCTCGCCCCCTACCGCGCCCTGTTCCACCTGCCCCGGGCGATCGGCTACCTCACTCCCGAGGAGCGCGCGCTCGTCCACCGGCGCTTTCACAACGAGCAGGTCCCGGGCGTGGTGCTCGGCATCGGGATGGATCCGCCGCCGGCCGGTGACGGTGCCGCCTTCCGCGCGCGCCATGCGATCAGCGGGCCGCTGGTCGCGTACCTCGGGCAGGTGACCGCGGGCAAGGGCTGCGACGAGCTCATCGCCGACTGGCTGGTCTACCGGGAGAGCGGCGGCGACGGGACCCTCGTGCTCGCCGGGAACCTCGGCATCACGGTGCCCGACCGCCCCGACGTCCGCGCGCTGGGGCGGGTGAGCGACGCGGAGAAGGCCGATCTGCTCGCGGCCGCCGACGTCCTCGTGCTGCCCTCGCACCTCGAGAGCCTGGGGATCGTGCTGCTGGAGGCCTGGCAGGTCGGGACCCCGGTCCTCGTGCCGGCCTGGAACCCGATCACCGCGGGGCAGGTCGGGCGCTCGACCGGCGGGCGGATCTACGCGAGCCACGAGGCGTTCGGCGACGAGCTGCGCGCGGTCCTCGCCGACTCCGCGCGGTTTGGCGAGGCTGGGCGTCGCTGGGTGACCGACGAATGCGCCTGGGAGGCGTTCGACCAGCGACTCGAGAGCCTGCTGGAGCTGGTGCGTGTCTGAGCGGGTCCTGGTCGTGGTCCAGCGCTACGGCGATGTCGCCGGTGGCGCGGAGACCCACGCCCGCGAGCTGGTGAACCGCCTGAAGGCGCACTACGCGGTCGAGGTCGCGACGACGACGGCGAAGGACTACTGGACCTGGGAGCACGCGTTCATCGCCGGCATCGACAAGGTCGACGGCGTCCCGGTCCACCGCTATCCGGTGCTCCACGGGCGCCGGCAGCCCTTCCGGCTCTACGAGCGCGCCGCGTTCCGTGGCAGGCACACCCTGGCCGACGAGCGCGCGTTCATCGACGCGCAGGGCCCGTACGCGCCCGAGCTCCTCGAGCACGTGTACCGGCACGGCCGCGACTTCGACGTCGTGCTGTTCTTCACCTACATCTACTACCCGACGGTCCGGGGGGTGCCGCTGGTCGCCGAGCGCGCGGTCGTCGTGCCGACGGCGCACGACGAGCCGGCGATCGGCCTCGCCTCGTACCGGCCGGTGTTCCACGCGCCGCGCGCGCTCGCCTACAACACGATCGAAGAGCGGGACATGGTCCACCGGCGCTTTGGGAATCAGCGCGTGCCGCACGATGTCGTCGGGGTGGGGATCGACATTCCCGCCGATGCTTCGGCCGAGCGGTTCCGGGCGCGCCACGGGATCACCGGCCCGTTCTTCCTCTACGTCGGGCGGATCGTCGAGTCCAAGGGCTGTCCCGAGCTGTTCGACCATTGGGCCCGCTTTTCCGCCGCGTATCCGGGCGCGGCGACGCTGGTGCTCATCGGGCATCCGGAGATGGCGATCCCGTCCTCGCCGTCGATCCGCCACCTCGGCCGACTCGACGATGCCGAGAAGTTCGACGCCTTCGCCGCCTGCACCGCGTATGTCCATCCGAGCCTGCTCGAGTCGCTGTCGCTGGTGACGCTGGAGGCCTGGGCGATGGGCCGGCCGACGATCTGCGCGGTCCGCTCGCCGGTGCTGGCGAGCATGACCCGCCGGGCGGGGGCCGGCCTGCCCTACGGATCGGCGACCGAGTTCTCCGAGCTGCTCGCGCTCCTGCTCGAGCGACCGGAGCTGGCGGAGCTGCTCGGGGCGAACGGCAAGAGCTTCGTCGAGCGCACCTACACCTGGCCGGTGGTGGTGGAGAAGTACCGCGACCTCTTCGCCGAGGTGATCGCCCGCAACCGCTAGCGTCCGATGTGGCGCGAGGCACCGCGTCGCGGGTCAGCTACGCGAAGGTCCGGTCCTCGTACGCGACGGCTCCGATGCGGTCGCGCTTGCGTTCTCCGCTCAGGAGGAAGTCGGCCATCGCCAGGCCCATCTCGGAGGCGATGTCCATGTCGACGTACTTGTACAGCCCTTGGCGCCCACCGGTCACGAGCGTGTCGAAGGGCAGGAGCGCCTCGCTGATCGTCGCGATCGCCGACTCGTACCCGACCATGTACACCGGATAGCCGCAGGTCGAGCGAAGGGTCACCGCTTCAAGGAGCTCGTCCTCCTTGACGAAGCCTTCGGCCGCGAGCTCCGCGGCGCACCGGCGTCCGAGGGTCCACGGATCGGCGGTCCAGATCGCGTCGCCGACCGCACAGGTGATGTCGCAAAGCAGGATCGTCTCGCCCGGCGCGCAGATCTCGGTCCCCCCGTAGTTCCGGGTCTCCGAAAGCCGGTTGAAGGTCTTGTCCTGGAAATAGATGGACATCGCCGGGAGGGCCTGCGGCCGCGCGAAGCGCAGGCCAAGGATCGTGATCGCACGGAAGCGCAGGATCTTGGCGGCGGCCTGCGCTTGGGCGGAGACCGCCGGGCCGAGGAGCGTGATGAGCGCGGGGAGCGGGATCGTGTTCACGATCCGGTCGCATGCGATGCGCTCCTCGGGGCCGGTGAAGGCGAACGGATGCACGTCCGTCTCGGTGCCCGACGCCATCACGCAGGCCTCGCCCCCCTGGGCGGTCGGCGCGACCGGCCGGTAGCGCACCGCGACGACCCGGTCGCCCTCCACCTCGATCGCGGTGACGAGGGTGCCGGTGTGCACGCGATTCTCTGGGCCGGCCGCACGGATCCGCTCGGCCAGCCGATCGCCGATGAGGCCGGCGCCTTTCGGTGGGTAGTAGAGCTCCACGACGAGCGGGGCGTACTTGTGCTCGCTGTCGGTGATCTTGTCCAGGCCCTTGCGGAATGACGAGACCGCGACCTTCCAAAGGTTGATCTGGGGGATGCGGTGCTGCGCGAACGACGCGGCGAGCTGTGATGGGGGCATCCCCCAGACCTTCGCCGTGTAGGGTCCGAAGAACATGTTGTAGAGGGTGCGCCCCATGCCCTGGACGACCCAGTCCTCGGCGGAGACGATCTCGCGCGGCCGGAACCGGCGGCGCAGCACCTCGATGAAGTAGTCGACGAATGCCCGCGCCGCGAGCAGTGGGGACATGCTCTTGGCGATGTCCAGGGCCTCGAGCGGGTACTTGTAGTACTTGCCGCGGAACTTGATGCGCACGTTCTTGTGCCGTGCCGGGAAGCCGTCGTGCGCGAGCTGCTTGAACAGATCGAGGACCCGCTGGTTGCGGGCGTGGTAGGCGTGCGGGCCGAAGTCGTACCCGGCGCCGGTGTTCCCGCGAAGGGTCGTCGCCAGGCCGCCCAGGAAATGCTGGGCTTCGAGCACCGTCACCCGCTCGCCGCGCTCGGCAAGCGACGAGCCGGCCGCGAGCCCGCAGATGCCGCCGCCAAGAACGACCGTGTGACCCATGGGGAGCTACTCCTCGGACTTCGTGCCAGACAAGCGTAGAGAAAGACGCGCGCGACCGCGCTAGGGCAGCCGGTACAGCTTCAGGTCGTTCGCGACCCGCGTGCCGGCGGCCACATCCCGGGTGACCCTCGTACCGATGACGACCGCCGCACCGTCGCCGATCTCCACGCCGCTGGAGATCACCGCGCCGGGACCGATCCACACCTCATTGCCGATCTCGGCGCTGCCGGCGATCGTCGCGCCGGCGGCGATGAGCGTCCGTTCGCCGATCCGCACGTTGTGCGCGACCTGGACGAGGTTGTCGATCTTGGTGTCGGCGCCGATGCGGGTGGGCTCCTTGAACACGCTGCGATCGATCACGGAGCTCGACTGGATCTCCACCCGGTCGCCGACCCAGACCGATCCGGCGTGCGGGATCGCCGCGACACCGTCGTAGCGGTTCGCAGCGCGCGCGGCACGTCCCTGCCGCATCGCCGCTCCCTTGAACTCGAACCCTTCCGCGCCGATGACCGCGCCGGAGCGGACGATGACGCCGGCGCCGAGGGTCACCCGTTCGTGGATCGTCACGTGCGGCTCGATCACGCAGTCCGGGCCGATGGTCACGTTGCGTGGCGCGATCCAGGCCTGATCGCTGATGCGGGCGGCGGGGTCGATCCGGTTCGCGGTGTCGGTCCAATAGAACCCGACCGTGATCAGCCAGGCGTGCAGGCGGTAGAAGGCATCCTCCGGGTCGTCCGAGACCGCGACCGCCACCGGCTCCGGGACGTCGGTGACCAGATCCGCGGGCACGACGATCGCTGCCGGGCGGCGTTGGATCGCCGTGGCGAGCAGTGCCGGAGCGGTGACGTAGCTGAGGCTGCCGGGGCCGGCGCGGGAGGCGAGACTCAGGTCGGTGAATTCGCCGTCACGGGTGACGCTCCACCGCGTCAGCTCGGCCGCGTCGCTCAGTCGCATCGGTGGACCGAACTGTAGAGGAAGCCTCCCGGCGCGAGGCGACCAGGACCGGCGCGCGGGCTCGACGCGTAGGCTGGCCCGGTGACGATCGCACTGCCTGACGCCTTCGCCCCGTATCTGTCGGAGCAGCCGGCCTTCTGCTTCACCACCGACATCGAGTGGGCTCCCGATTGGGCGATCGCGGACCTGTTCGCGCTCGCCGACTCCTACGAGGTCCTCCTCACGCCGTTCCTCACCCACCGCTCCGACTACCTGTGGCAGCGTCTCTCCGGCTCACCAGAGGCCGCCGGGGCGGGGGTCCATCCGAATTTCCTGCCAGGGAGCACGCATGGCGGGACGGTGACCGCGGTGATCGATCACGTCACCACGCTGTGGCCGGCAGCACGGTCCTTCCGGTCACACTGCTTTTATGATGAGACCCGGATGAACCGGCAGATGGCCGATCGCGGGTTCCGGTATGACTCCAATCTCTGCGCCTTCCTCCAGCCCGGCCTCGTACCGCTGCGCACCGCGACGCCCATCATCCGGTTCCCGGTGTTCTGGGAGGACGATCTGCATTCCGGGTCCGGCTTGCCCTGGACCATCGCGGCGATCGAGCCGGCGCTGCGCTCACCAGGCCTCAAGATCTTCAACGTCCACCCGCCGCGCGTGGCCCTGAACGTGCCCGACGAGGCCTTTCACGAGTCGCGGCGCGCGCTGCTGGACGGGCCGGGCGATGGACAGGCGCGGGCGCATCAAGGCCCCGGGACCCGGACCTTCCTTGAAGCGCTCTTCAGCTACGCCCGGACGAACGGGAATCCGATGGTCGGGCTCGCGGACCTCTACCGGCAGGCCGTCGATCGCGGGGTGCCCCTCGCCGTAGCGTCCAGCGTGTCCGAGCGGACGGCCTGATGCGTGTCGCGGCCATCCAGGCGATCGACCATTACCTGCCCGAGCAGCGTCTGACGAACGACGCACTTGCCGCGCTGTATCCCAGCTGGAGCGCCGACAAGATCTTCGAGAAGACCGGCATCCGGGAGCGTCGGATCGTGGCGGATGGGCAGACCGCGGCGGACCTTGGCTACGCCGCCGCCGAGGCGCTCCTCACGAAGACGGGCGTCGACCGCGGCACGATCGATCTCCTCCTCTACTGCACCCAGAGCCCCGACTACTTCCTTCCCACGACCGCCTGCGTGCTCCAGGATCGACTGCAGCTCCCGACCAGCGTCGCCGCGTTCGATTACAACCTGGGGTGCTCGGCGTTCCCGTACGGACTCGCGATGGCGCGTTCGCTCATCGAGGGCGGGATCGCGAACAATGCCCTGCTCGTGATGGGCGAGACGTATTCGCGATACATCCACCCGATGGACAAGAGCGTGCGCACGCTGTTCGGCGACGCCGGGAGCGCGACGCTGATCACCGCGGTCGATCGCGACGCGCCGACGCTTGGTCCATTCGTCCTCGGCACGGACGGCGGCGGCGCGCAGAATCTCATCGTCCCGCGCGGCGGTGCGCGACTGCCCGCGGCGGACGCTCCGCTTCCGGAGAGCACCGACGAGAGCGGCAACGTGCGTACCGAGGCGAACCTCTACATGAACGGTCCGGCGATCCTGGAGTTCACGATCCGGCGCATCCCTGCCGTGGTGCAGGAGCTGCTCACCAAGGCCGGCTTGGAGATGGACGACATCCAGCATGTCGTCCTGCACCAGGCCAACGAGTACATGCTCCGGTACCTCCAGAAGAAGCTGAAGGTCCCGGACGAGAAGTTCGCCGTCCACTTCGCGGACTGCGGGAATACCGTGTCCTCGACGATCCCGATCGTGCTGCAGCAGCTCGCCGAGACCGGCCGGCTCTCGATCGGCGACCGGATCATGGTCGTCGGCTTCGGCGTCGGCTATTCCTGGGGAGCGAATCTGATCGTTTGGAGTCCAGACCGATGACCCGAGACGAATTCATCGAGGGCCTGCGACGTCAGCTCGAGTGGCCCGATCTCACCGAGTCCACCGAGATCAAGGGCCACGAGAAGTGGGACTCCCTCGCCCAGGTGGACGTCGTGATGTTCACCCAGGACGAGCTGGGGCAGACACTCGCCACGGCCGAGCTCCAGGCGGCGCGGACGATGGGCGATGTGCTTCGCCTCGTCGAGCCGCATCTGATCGCAAGCTAGCGCGCCGACAACACGAGCGTCGCCCGGATGTTCCGCACGCCGGTCCCGCGCCGGACCCTCCTGCATTCCGCGGTCGCCGCCGTTGCCGGCGTCGAGCTGGTCCGTGCCCTCCACCAGCCCTTCATGCGCGAGGTCATCGTCGACGAGCCCGCGCGCTTCGCGTTCCTGGTGGCGATCCCCATCGCGAGCGTGGGCGCGAGCCTGCTCGCCATCGCCATCGGCCTTCGCACCGGTGATACGCGGCGCTCGTTCATCGGCGACCTCTGGGGCCTGGGGGGCGCGTTCCTCGCGGCCATGATCCTCGCGACCGGCTACCAGACGCGCGAGGTCGTCGGGCTGCTCTTCGTGGCGGTCCTCGCGCTGCGTCTCCTTCCCTCCGCCGTGGCCATCGCGCGGGGTCGCGAACGGTCGGTGCTCCTGGCGTTCGTCGCGGCGCTGCTGTTCTACGCACCACTGGCGCTCTGGTCGGGCGCGGCCACCAGTGCGCAGGGAGATCAGCCGCATTACCTCCTCGCGGCGGACGCGCTGACCCACGGCCGCTTCGATCTCGGGCCGGAGTACGCCGACCCGACGCTGTTCACGACGCTTTCCGGCGTGCCCCTCGCCCGGGCGGATATCGAAGCCCACCTCGTGCCCAACGGGGACGGTCAGCGCCTGCTCCAGGGTTACGGTCTCGCCGCGGTCATTACGCCCGGCTGGGCGCTGGCCGGAAAGAACGGGGCACTCCTGATGCTCGCGCTCGTCGGGGCGCTGGTGTCAGCCCACATCCTCCAGCTGTGTCGAGAGACGATCGGGGACGCGCGCGCCGCCGGGGCCACCTGGCTGATCGCGAGCGCGCTCGTCCCGCTGTCGAACGTCACGACGGTGATCTACCCGAATGTCGTCGGCGCGGCGGCGATCGTCGTCGCCTACCGCTATCTGTTCACCGCGCCGATCCGCAGGCCGGTCGTTGCCGGGCTGGCAGCGGCGGTCACGCTACTGCTCACCCCGCGCGACGGAGTGGTCATCGTCTTTCTGATCCCGTTCGTCCTCTTCGCTGGACGCGCGATCGCCGTCCGGTTCCTCCTGACGCTCGCCAGTGCGTTCGCGGCCGTGGCGGCTTTCGATCTGGTCGTCTACGGGCTGCCGCTCCCCTACGCCGGCTATGTCCTGGGCCTCGCTGGACCGTTGCCGGATGGGCTTCCGGCGCTTCGCTTCCGTCCGGACGTGGGCCTTGGGGGGATCCTCTTCGACCGTGCGTTCGGCCTTGCCGGCAGCGCCCCATGGGTCTTCGCCGGGCTGGCCGGCGTGGCCACGGCCCTCCGATCGTCGGCGCGGCGGGCGGTCCTACCCGGGCTGTTCGCCGTCGGTGCGAGCATCGGCGCCCTGTCGGTCTATCGCCTCTGGGAGGGCGGCTACGCGCCGGCGAACCGCTACCTCGTGGATGTGCTGCCGCTCTGGGCGCCGTTCGTCGCCGCCGCGCTGGGCAGCCGGGACCGCCGGACCCTGGTCATCGTGGCGCCCCTCCTTGGCTTGAGCGCGCTCGCCTCGTTCCTGCTCCTGGCGATCCCGAATCTTGCCTTCAGCGGCGTCGAGACCGCGCGCCTGGTGGAGGCGCTCGATGTGATGCTTCCCTTCGACCCATTCGGCTGGCTTCCCTCGTTCGAGGTGAGTGCTGCCCTCGGCGGTGCTTGGCTGCGCAGCCTCCCGTTGCTGCTCATCTGCGCGCTCTTGCTTGGCCAGGGCGCTCGCCGGGCCCGCGTGTGACTCGCAAGCTGGTCGCCTTCGTCGCGGTGAACGCTGCCCTCATCGTGCTTATCGCCGTCATGCCGTTCAAACCAGCCCCTGACGCATCGGAGGCCGGCGATATCGGCAGGAGTCTGGTCACCCGCTGGATCCCCTTCACCCTGGCGATCGCCACCGCGCTCGCCGTCGCGCTCGCCCGCGGCTCCCATCAGGCAACGCGGATCCTGCGGCGGCACTTTTGGCTCTATCTCGCCGTGCCCGCGAGCACGGGCCTTCTGCTCTTTGGTCACGCGCTTGGCTCGCGGACCGTCGGCGTGCCATACGTCGCGATGGTGGCGACGATCGCGATCGGCGGAGCGCACGCGGTCTGGCAGGACCGGTCCGGGCGCAGCGACCGCGCCATCGGGCTGCTCCTCGGGGCGGTGACGTTCGCCTCGGCGCTCGCGTTGCTCCCGTATGAGCGCACGGTCCAGCTCACCCGTTCAGATGAGCCGCACTACCTGATCATGATGGACAGTCTGATCAGGGATCACGATCTCGATCTCGGGAACAATTACGGGCTTGACGACTACATCGACTACTACCCCGACCCGCTGCCGGATCGGCACGTCATCATCACCGGCCCGCGGCAGCTCCCGATCCGGGATCCCGGCCTGCCGCTGATCGGCGCGCTGCCGTTCGCCATCGGTCGGCGGACGGGGGTCCTCGTGGTCATGTGCCTCGTGGGTGCCGCGTTCGCCTGGCGCGGGTACGCGTTCCTCCGCTTCCACGCGTTCTCGCGCCACGCGGCGATCGTCGGCGCGGGCGCGACCGCGCTCCTCCATCCGGTGTTCACCTACACGACCCAGATCTATCCCGACCTTCCCGTGGCGCTCGGGGTGCTCATCGTCGCGGAGCTGCTCGCCCGCCCGGTGACCCTGGGCCGTCTGGCGGCCGCGAGCGCGATCCTCGGGGCCCTTCCCTGGCTCACCGTGCGCGCCTGGTTCATCGTCATCGGCATGGGCCTGGTCGTCGCCTGGCTGGCGCTTGCGCCCCTCGTTCGGGGCGTGACCAGGGAGCGGCTGGCGCTCGTCCTGGCAGGCGGCACACCGCTCGTCGCCCTTGTCGGCGCGCAGGTCCTTCTCGACCTGCTGATGTTCGGCGTCCCGCTGCCGAATGCCGGCTACTACCTGGTGCAGGGCCAACAGACGATCCTCGCCTTTACGCCGCAGATCGGGCTCCCCGGTCTATTCCTGGACCGCACCTTCGGGCTCTTGTCGCGCGCCCCGCTGTTCGCTGTGGCGTTCTTTGGGCTGCTACCCCTGGTCCGGCGCGCGCGCATCCTTCGTTCCCCGGGGCTCGTCGCCCTGTTCCTCGGCTGGCTCCTGTACCTGCTCTACATCGGGAACATCCAGTACTGGTGGGCCGATGGATCGCCGTCGTCGCGCTATCAGCTGGCGACGATCGCGCTGCCGATGCTCGCCCTTGCCGCGGGGGTCGATCGCCTGCGCGGCACGATCGGTCCGGCTCTGGCCTGGACCGCGGCAGGATGGACCGCGGTCGTGACGCTGTACTTCGCCCTTGTGCCGAGCGTCCGGTATGACCTGGCGGCTGACGTTGCCGCCACCGGCACGCCAGGGGACCTCTGGGTCCACCTTTCCCATGTGCTGCGCGCCGATCCGGGACTGCTCTTCCCGTCGCTCGTCCGGGCCGCGCCCTCCGACGCGGTGCTCACCGGCGCCTGGGTCGTCGTGCTCGCCGGGCTGGTCGTGCTGGGGGCCGCGCGCCCTGCGGGCCCCGGGCCAAAAGCACGCCTACGATGACCGGGTGAGAGAAGGGCCCCGGCCGGGTGACTGGGGCAACATCGACTGGTCGCGGGTGGACCTGCCCGGGCTTCGTCGTACCCCGTCCGGCACGCGGCGTCCGCCCAGCCGGGTAGGGATCGCGATCAGCGTGGTCTTCGCCGCGCTGTTCCTCCTCCCGCTCATCGTCCGGCCGCTGATCGAGTTCTCCACCGATCTGCTCTGGTTCCGCAGCCTCGGGCTCGAGTCGGTGTTCCTGCGCCGGTACACCGCGGGCTTCTACGCCTTCGTCGTGTTCTTCCTCGCGTTCTTCGCCTTCGCCCTGCCGAACCTCTACTTCGCGCTCCGCCCGCAGATGACCCGGGTCATCGTGGACGCGAAGACCCCCCGTCGCCCCGGCGCCCTCGCCACGACCCTCAAGGTCATGCCCCTCCTCCTCGTGCCGGCGTTCTTCTTCGGGCTCGCCGGCGGCGACGAGTGGGACACGCTTCTGCGCTGGGTCAATGCCGTTCCCTTCAACAAGACCGACCCGATCTTTGGCCGAGACATCGGGTTCTACTTCTTCACCCTGCCGGTCCTGCAATTCGTCCGGGGCTGGCTCCTTGCGGCGGTCGTCATCACCGCGCTCGGCGCGACGGCGCTCTACGTCTTCCGTGGGGTCCTCGGGGTCGCGACCGCCCCGATCGCGCGCGGCGACCTCGGCGTCTCCGCCCGCTCGGCCCTGGCGCTGGCGCGTCCGGCCCGGGCGCATCTGTCGATCCTCGGCGGGCTCTTCCTCCTGCTCATCGCGGCCGGGTACGTCCTCGATCAGTCGACGCTCCTGTTCAAAGACGAGGGGATCCTCACCGGTGCCGGGTACACCAGCATCAACGCGCGCCTGCCCGCGCTCCAGATCCTCGCGGTCATCGTCGGCCTGGCCGCGATCGCCTGCCTCGCGAACGCGTTCGTGCGGACCCTCTGGGTGCTGGGCGGCGCGCTCGTGCTCTGGATCGTCGCCTCGGTCCTCATCGGCGGGATCTACCCGGCGACCATCGAGACCGTGACGGTGAAGCCGGACCAGCTCAACAAGGAGCGGCCCTACATCGCGCGGAACATCGAGGCGACCCGTCTGGCCTACGGCCTGGCGAACATCGACGAGACCGCGGTGGACATCAAGAACGAGCCGAGCGCCGCGGACGCGCGGGCGGAATTCGCCAACGTCGACGCGGTGCGCCTCTGGGATTACCGCCCGCTCCTGTCTGCCTACGGGCAGCTGCAGGCGCTGCGGCAGTACTACGCCTTCAGCGATGTCGACGTGGACCGCTACGTCATCGACGGGGTCGAGACCCCGGTGATGCTTGCCGCGCGCGAGCTGTCGACGTCCGCCCTCCCGGCCGCGGCCCAGACCTGGGTGAACCGGCATCTCTACTACACCCACGGCTACGGCGCCGTGCTGACGCCGGTCGGCGCCATCGGCACCGAGGGCCGTCCGCGCTTCGCGCTGCAGGACATCCCGCCGGTCGGGCAGCCGAAGATCGACGAGCCGCGCCTGTATTACGGCGAGCTCACCAAGGACTACGTCATCGTCGGCACCAGTCAGGACGAGTTCGACTACGCCCAGGACGTGAAGGATGCGACGACCCGATTCAAGGGAGCCGGCGGCATCGGGGTGAGCGGCCTCTGGGACCGCATCCTCTTCGCGCTCCGCTTCGGCGACTTCAACCTCCTGGTCTCCACCCAGATCGGTCCTGAGAGCAAGGTGCTCTTTCACCGGACGATCGCGGAGCGGCAGCGGCTCATCGCTCCGTTCATCACCTACGACGCCGATCCCTACTTGGTGATCGCCGATGGGAAGATGTATTGGATCAACGACGCCTACACGACCGGCGACCGCTATCCCTACAGCGAGCGCTACGGCGCGATCAGCCGGTCTTCAAAGCTCGGTCTCCCGAACCTCAACTACATCCGGAACAGCGTGAAGGTCGTCACCGATGCGTATGACGGCACGATCCACTACTACATCGCCGACGATCAGGATCCGGTGCTCGCGAATCTGCGCGCGATCTACCCCGACCTGTTCGAGCCGATCGCGAAGATGCCGCGCTCGCTGCAGGCCCACCTGCGCTACCCCGAGCAGCTGTTCACGGTGCAGACCCAGATCTTCGCGACCTATCACATGACCGATCCGGACAACTTCTACAACCGGAACGACGCCTGGCGCATCGCGAACGAGATCTTCGCCCAGGGAGGCGCGGCGCAGCCGATCGAGCCGTACTACGTGACCGCCCGCCTGCCGGGGTCTACGGCTCCCGAATTCATCCTGTTCGTCCCGATGACCCCCGCCGGCGGGCAGCGCGACAACATGGTCGCCTGGATCGCCGGCCGCGCCGATCCCTCGGACTACGGGAAGCTTCGGGTCCTGCGGTTCCCGCAGGGCCGCACCATCTTCGGCCCGCTGCAGATCGAGGCCCGCATCGACCAGGACGCGACGATCGCCCAGCAGCTCACCCTCCTGCGTGGCGGTGGCGGGGCCACGGTGATCCGGGGCAACCTGTTGGTCCTCCCGGCCGGTGACTCGTTCCTGTACGTCGAGCCGCTCTATGTCCAGGCCAGCCAGGGCAAGATCCCGGAGCTGCAGCGGGTGATCCTCGCGACGCAGGAGCGGGTGGTCATGGCCGAGTCGTTCCAGAAGGCGCTCGATCAGCTCTTCCCCGCGCCGGCCAAGCCGGGCACGACCCCGCCGCCCGCCGCATCGGCCACGCCCGCGCCGTCCGGTGGTCCATCACCGAGTGGCAGCCCCGCGCCGGCCCAGACCGTGGCGCAGCTCGTCAAGAGCGCCTCCGATCACTACGAGCGCGCGCAGGCGGCGCTCAAGGCCGGCGACTTCGCGACCTATGGGTCCGAGATCCGCGCGCTGAACGACGACCTGGCGCGACTGCGCGCGCTCACCGGGCAATAAGCCCGACCGACCTGTGAGGCGTCTGCCCCTCGGCGCCATCGTCCTGCTGGGGCTGTTCCTCCGGATCAAGGACATCGACTCCAATCCGCCGGAGCTGTTCGAGGACGAGATCTCCGGCGCGATCTCGGCCTGGTCCGCCGTCACCACCGGCCACGATCTGATCGCCGATCACTTCCCGCTGTTCACGACGTACCTCGGGGCACAGCTCCCGACCTACGGTCTCCTGACCGTCCCGTTCCAGGCGGTGCTGGGCCACACCATCCTCGCCGTCCGCCTGCCCGCGGTGCTGCTCGGCGTGGCGGCCATCGTCCTCCTCTACGCCGTGGTGCGGGCCCTGGGCGGTGGCCGGACCGTCGCGCTGCTCAGCGCCGCGGTCATCGCGGTGCTGCCCTGGGCGGTCCAGTTCGGACGCATCGGCTGGGACAACGCGTCCTACCCACCGCTTCTGCTCGCCGGGCTGCTCCTCCTGTTGCGCGCTCTGGATGGCCGGCCCGAACGGGAAGGGAGGGCGCGCTGGTGGCTGGTCTCGGCGGCCGCGGTCCTGGCCCTCACCGCGTACACCTATCAGATCGCGATCGTGATGACCCCGCTCTTCGTCGCGCCGGTGCTGTGGGCCCGGCGCGAGCGGGTCGCCCGCCTGGATCCGCTGGTGCTCGTGGCAGGGGTCGCCATCGCGGCGGCCATCGTGGCGCCGTACCTCTGGACCTTCGCAACGGTCCCGGACTTCCGGAGCCGGACCGATGAGATCGCGACGTTCGCGACCGGCGTCCGGGGCGCGACCCTCGAGCGGTTCGTCGTGAATTACGCCGCGAATCTCTCTCCGACATTCCTGTTCGTCAGCGGCGACCGCAATCTTCGTCACGGGACCGGGCAGGGCGAGCTCCTGCTGTGGATGCTGCCGTTCGCGCTGATCGGCATCGGCTGGTCGATCCGGCATCTCCGACGCTCGGCGGTGGCCGTCGTCGCGCTGGCCTGGCTGCTCGCCGCGCCGCTCCCCGCCGCGCTGACGAACGACGGCGTACCGCACGCCGCGCGCAGCATGCTCGAGCTCCTCGCCTGGCCGGTCCTCACCGCCATCGGGACCCGGGCCGCCTGGGCCGTCCGGCTGCCGCGTCGCCGTCTCGTGCAGCCGCTTGCGGCGATCGGGCTCGTGGTGATCGTCCTGGTCGTCGTGACGGAGACCGCGACCTACTACCGCGCGATGTTCACGACCTATCCGCTGGCCTCCGCCCACGCCTGGCGCTCGGGCACCGCGGCGACGATGCGGGAGGTCGCGGCGCGAACGCCCGCTGGAGGGCACGTCTGCATCGGGACGCTGAGCCGGTTTACCGTGCCCCATGTGAGCCGCTGGTATCTCGGTGACGCGCCGGCGTTCTCGGTCTTCGAGAGCAACGGCAGCCGTTGCCCGGACTCCGGCGACATCATCGCGCTCCCGGCCGATGACTCCCGCCCGGCGCACAGCACCGAGGTGGCGACGGTGCGGGACCGTGCGGGTGCGCTCGTGGCCCGGATCTGGCGGCGGGACGCGCCGTGAGCGGGTCCGTGATCAGCGGCCAGCGCGGCGCGGTGGCGGGGGCGATCCTGCTGGGGATCCTCTGGTCCGTCGGCGCCATCGAGCAGATCGCGCCGCAGCCGGACCGCATGGCGCTCCTGTTCGCCGGCCTGGTGCTGCTGTGGATCCACCTGCGCGGGGCGGGAAACCCGGCGCTGGCCTGCTATTACGCCTTCCTCGTCGGGGCGAGCGAGCGGATCGCGCGGCTCCCCCTCACCGACGCGAGCGACGTCATGCGCGCGACCACCGAGGCGATCGAGACGCTCCTCCAGGGCGGCAACCCGTACGCCCATGTCATGCAGTCCACGATCCCGGTGGGCTCGCCGTTCGTCTATCCACCCGGGGAGATCGCGTTGTACCTGCCGTCCTACCTCTTGGTGACCGACATCACGCGGGTGGACACGATCACCGGGATCCTCAGCATCGGTCTCATCGCCCTGGCCGGGCAGAGGGCCGGCTGGGACCGCGTCGCGCTGCCGGCGATGCTCTACGCGACCTGGGGGGTGGGCGCGTTCCGCGCGGTCGACGGATCGAATGACGTGTCCGGCGCGTTCCTCGTGATCTGCGGCCTCGTCGCCCTGGTCTTCGCCGATCCGCGGACCCGGGTCGGGCGCGTGGCGTACGTGGTGTCCGCGGTGGCGCTGGGCTGGGCGATGGCGTTCAAGCAGTTCGCGGTCGTCATCGTGCCGCTCGTCATCCGCCACCTCGCGGTGAGCGGGCGTGATTGGCGTCGCTACGCCGCGATCTCCTTCGGGACCGCGGCGGCGTTCGTGCTGCCCTTCCTGCTCTGGGATCCGCAGGCCTTCATCGGGCAGCAGCTGGCCACGTTCACCTTCCATCAGGACCTCTGGGGTATCAACCTGCTGAATCTCATCGCGCAATACCAGGACGTCGCGCCCGTCTATCCCCTGTTCTTCGCCGCCGAGGTCCTGCTCACCCTGATCGGCTTCGGGTTCGCCCTTCGCGTCCGCTTCCAGACCATCGGTCGTGCCGCTATTGCCGGCTGCGGCGTGATCCTCATCGCGCTGTTCCTCGCCCGCTGGTCGACGCAGCCGTACTTCATCTACATCGGCGCGGTCGCCTGCACCGCGCTGGCCCTGGCGGACCACTCCGCACGCGCGGCGGAAAACCTAGAATCAGCCCGTTGAGCCACACGGTCGCCAGTGGCGGGGGCACCAGGGACACCGCTTCGGATCCGCCGGGGGAGCTTCGGGTCGCGGTCATCGGCGTGGGCTATTGGGGCCCGAACCTGGTCCGCAACTTCAGCGAGGCGCCGGGGGCGAACGTCGTCGCGGTCGCCGACCTTTCCGAGGAGCGCCTGGCCGGCATCCGCAAGCGTTTCCCGGCGGTGCGCACGACGACCGATCACCGCGCGCTCTTCAACGACCCCGACATCGATGCGGTCTGCATCGTCACGCCGATCTCGACGCACCGCCCGCTCGCCGAAGAGGCCCTGGCCGCCGGGAAGCACGTGTTCGTCGAGAAGCCGCTCTCGGGGTCCGCTGAGGACGCCGAAGCGATCGCCGCCGCGGCGACGCGGGCCGGCCGGACGCTCATGGTCGGCCACACCTTCGTGTACAACCCCGCCGTCACCGCCGTCCGCGAGCTGCTCGCCCGTCAGGACCTGGGGAAGGTCCAGTACATCGACAGCCAGCGCGTGAACCTGGGCCTGCATCAATTCGACTTCAACGTGCTCTGGGATCTGGGCCCGCACGATGTGTCCATCGTCCTCTACTGGCTGGACGAGGAGCCGGAGTGGGTCCAGTGCGTCGGCGGCTGCTACATCCAGCCCGACATCGAGGACGTCGTCTTCCTCACGATGGGCTTCCCCTCGGGGGCGATCGCGCATGCCCATCTGTCGTGGCTCGCGCCGAGCAAGCAGCGCACCATGACCGTCATCGGCGACCGCCGGATGGCGGTCTATGACGACGGCCATCCGGCGGAGAAGGTGAAGATCTACGACCACGGTGTGGCCGAGCTGTCCGCCGACGAGCTGCGCCGCAGCTACCGCTCGGGGGACATCCACAGCCCGCGGGTCCCGATCACCGAGGCGCTCCAGCTGGAGGTCCGGCACTTCATCGACTGCGTCCGTGACGGCACCACCCCCCGGAGCGACGGCGTCGCCGGGGTGCGGGTGGTCCGGGTGCTCGAGGCCGGGATGCGCTCGCTGCGCTCCAACGGCGCGCGGGTCCCGTACCGGTCGTGAGCGGACGGTGACCTGCCCATGACGAGCCTGGGCGTCCAGATCCATCCGACCGCGATCATCGGTCCGAATGTCGACCTGGGGGCGGGAAGCGTCGTGGGCGAGTACGTGATCCTGGGGCGGGCGCCCCG
>DATLEG010000052.1:0-2404 GCA_035525465.1 Saccharimonadales bacterium (SeqCode) | reverse complement strand
CGTCGACGAACATCTCGAGGCTTTTCGCCGCTTTCACCGTCTCGTGTCGGGGTAGTGGACGCCGCGCTGGTGCGGGCGTTCCTCGCGGCCGCCGAGGATCGGCCGCCGGACCAGGCCGGCGCCGCGCGGGTGCGCGCCGGCCTCGAGATCCTCGGCCGGCCGGACATCCGCTACCTGGTCGCCACCGTGCGCGGACCCGGCGCTCCGGCGATCGCCCGGTACGCGCGCGCGATCCTCGAAGCGGCCGGAGCGGCGGTCGGCAGTCCCGGTGATGCGATCGACGACGAGCTCTTCGGCGTCGCCGGCACCGAGGCCGCCTCCGCGGGCTATTCGCTCGGCGCGAGCCGGCCCGAGCTGGGCGACCTGACGCGCGGTGAGCTCAGGCTCCTCCTGGCGCTCACCGCATTGGCTGCGGCGAATCGTCGCGTCGTCCTGCTGGTCGATCCCGCCCCGGTCACTGCCCCCACGCTCTTCGACGCGCCGGCGGCGGACGTGTCCGTGTTCAGTGGACCGGAGGATGACATCGCGCTGGTCCTCGCCGGGGCCCCGGCCGGCCGGCCGGTCGTGGTGCTCCCGCCGGATCCGTCGCTTGCGCTCCACCCTGATCGGCTCGACGCGGTAGGTGCCGAACGCGGCCTCGCGATCCTCCGGGCCGGCCGCGAGTTCTCGCTCGAGCAGGACGACGGCCGTCTCGCGGTGACCGTGGCGGGTGAGACCTACGCGGATCTGCCCGTGCGCCCGGGCGACGATCCGTGGCATGTCGCCACGGGGGCCGCGACCGCGCTCGCGATCGCGCTGCTGGGGATCCGGATGCGGCCGGAATGGGTCGCACGCGGCGTCAGGGCCGCGGCGGCAGAATGAGCGTCGTGGGAACTCCGCTCGAAGCCGCGATGGTCTTCATGGAAGCGCTCGAGCTGAGCGATGCCGACCGCGCCGCCAGCGTCTGCGCCCCCGACGTGACCATCGTGCTGCCCGGCGGTGAGACCGAGCTTCATGGCATCGACGGCGCAAAGCGGCTCATCCGGATGGCCCCGCCGTTCATCCGGCGGATCCGCGAGGAGCAGGTGGAGGGCGACACCGTGATCCTTCGGGGCCTCACCCGGTCACCAGGGCACTTCGCTAATTTCACGACCTGGACCTTCCAGACCGATGGCGCACGGATCACCCACGTGTCGTTCGCCTGGCGACCCGCGAACTGACGGCGGCTGCCGGCACGGCGACGTACCGAAAGGACCGCGGGGTCGAGCCCAGCCCAAAGTCCGCCAGCGGGCGCGGCACCCGATACCGGCGCGGCCGCCGGACGGGAAGGGCCCAGCCCTTCTCCGAGTGGCGGGCCGGCGGGTCGAGCAGACATTCCCCGACGACCGCGCCGGCTCCGACGACCGCGAGGTACGCCGTCGCCGGAAGGCGTTTCGGGGCGACGGCGCGGTGGTCGTATCTCGCGGTGCCGGCCAGGATGGCGTCGGCGTGGTCCGCGGTGATCGCGATGACGATGGCGTCGGACATGGCCTGATCCTCCAGCGCGCACTGCGCCACGAGAGGATCGGAACGACCTTGCGCTACACCTTGTCCAGCCGCTGCAGACCGGCGTAGTACGGGTCGTCGGCCCGGAGCTTCTTGACGATCGTGGCGAGGTCGCCCGGCTTGGTGCCTTCGAAGAAGCTGGTCGCCTCCTGCAGGTAGCGGGTCTCATTCGGCGCGCGGTCGAGGTCGTCCTGCGTCTCGTCGGCGGACACGGCCTGGATCTGCCAGGCAAAGCCCAGGATGTGGCGGAAGATCTCGGCCGCCCGCTGCAGGTGGAACGGCGAGCTGATGAGGTGGATCGACCGTGGCTCGAGTCCCCGGAGATAGCGGGCGGCAACGAGGACCCCGTTGCCGACGGTGGTACGTGACTCATCCTCGATGAGCAGCCGCTCCGGGTCCACGCCCGCGCCGATCAGCTCGTCCCGCATCATCTCGGCCTCGGTCGGGCCGCTCCCCAGCGCCGCTTCACGGCCGCCGGACAGGATGACGGGCGCGTCAGGGCTCGCGCGGGCCGTGAGCGCCGCGCGCTTTGCCCGGGCGATCGTCGCGGCGCCGGGCGTCCCCTCAGGGGTGACGCCGCCGCCGAGCACGACGATGAGCTCGGGGGCGGCGGCCAGGACGGCGGGATCCATGGGCGGAACCGTAGCAAAGGACGAGGCGCCCTCTCGGGCGCCTCGTCCAGCAGCCACAACCGAGCAGGGTCAGATGCCGCGGAGCGTGCCATCCATGAGCTGGACGATGATGAAGTTGTCACCACCGCCGTTCTGGTAGATCGGGTCGCTGTCAGGCTTCCAGCCGGCGACGCGCTTCTTGTCGTTCACCGGGTTGTTGTTGAACCGCTCCCACAGCGGGATGATCGGGAGGAGCTCGTTGAACGCCA
>DATLEG010000001.1:0-7075 GCA_035525465.1 Saccharimonadales bacterium (SeqCode) | reverse complement strand
GACACCGCCATCTCCCACGTCCTCGGGCGCGAGGGGAAGCGGAAGTTCGTGCGGGACCGGCTGAACGGCCTCGGGTTCATCAGCCTGCTCCTGGGCCTCGCGATCCTCTCGTTCGCCCTGTCCTACGGGGTCCAGGCGGTGGCGGGGGCCCTGATCGGGGCGCGGACCGTACGAGTGGTCGTGGAGATCGCCAGCCCCCTCGTCGGCCTGGGCGTCGGCTACGTGTTCTTCTACCTGGTGTTCCGGCTGGCCCCACGCCGGGCGGTCCGCCGTCGTGGCGCCCGGCAGGCGGCCCTGGTATCGGCCATGCTCTGGGAGGTCGCCAAGGTGGCCTTCGCCTTCCTCACCCGCGCGCTCGGGACGTTCGAGGCGTATGGCACGCTGGCCTTCGCGTTCGGGCTGCTCACCTGGATCTATCTCACCGCGGTCATCATCCTCGTCGGGGCGGAGGTCATCAAGACGGCCGATGCTTGAACGGCTCGAATCCCTCGCGACCCGGTTCATCGAGGGCTGGAGCGCGCGGATCTTCAAGGCGAAGCTCCAACCGGTCCAGATCGGCAAGCGCGTCATCCGCGCGATGGAGTCACATCAGACCGTCTCGCTCGCCAAGACCTTCGTCCCGAACTCGTACGTGGTCTCCCTCGCGCCGTCGGATTTCGCGCAGTTCGAGCAGTATCGCCGGAGCCTCGAGCGCGACCTGGCCGAAGCGGTCCTGGGAGCGGCACGCGACCGGAGCTTCACCCTGCTGGCGTATCCGACCGTGGAGCTCGAGTCCAACGACGATGTCGGCCCCGGCGATCTCCGGGTGGCCTGCGCGATGGTCGACGCGTCGGGAGAAGCGGTGCAGCCGGGGGACGCCTCCGCCCTGGGCGCCGTCGAGGCCGGCCACACCATGGTGCTGGACCGCGACGCGCTCCGTGAGCGGCCCCGGTCCCGGGGCACCCTGGTGGTACGCGAGGGGAGCCAGCGCCGCGAGCTGCCGCTCGGCCCGGAGACGATCACCATCGGCCGCGATCCGCAGAACGAGGTGACGATCGACGACCGGCGGGTGTCCCGCAGGCACGCGGAGATCCGGCTCCGTCTCGGCCGCTACACGCTGTATGACCTCCAGAGCACCAACGGCACGCTGGTCAACGGCCGCCGGATCGCCGAAGTCGTGCTCTCGGACGAGGACCGCATCACGATCGGGAATGCCGAGCTCATCGTCAGGCTGGAGGGATAGTGGAGATCACCTTCGCCGTCGTGCTGTGGGCGGTGCGCCTGGCGTTCCTGGCCCTGCTCTACCTGTTCCTGATCCGCGCCTTCCGCTCGCTGCAGCGGGCGCTCGCGACCGAGAAGGTCGCCGCGGAGGTGGCCCAGACCGGGCTCGCGTACCTTGTCGTGCAGCGCAGCCATGCCGGCGGACCGAAGGCCGGCTCGCGCCTTCCGCTTCGCGCGGTCACGACCATCGGTCGTGATGCCGGCAACGACATCGTGCTGAACGATGAGGCCGCCTCGGCCAAGCACGCGGTCCTGACGTTCCGCGACGGCGAATGGTGGGCGGAGGACGCCGGCAGCACGAATGGCACCCTGCTCAATGCCAGCCGCATCTGGGAGGCCGAGCGGCTGCGGTTCGGCGATGAGATCGACATCGGGCGCATCGGCCTCCGCCTCGAGCAGGCCGCGCCGGCGTGACCCGCTTCCACCCGGTCGGGCGTGTCGTCGAGCTGCGTCTTCTGGTCTGGGCGGGGCTGCTCACCCTCGCCGGCTTCATCGCGGTCGTCGCGGCGGATGCGGGGACGTTCGCCCCGGCCGCGCTCATCGTTCCGGTGACCGTCCTCGCGGTCTTCGCGGTGCTCCATCTGTTCCTCGTCGGGACGGGCTTCCGGGGTGACCAGCTCATCCTGCCGCTCGCGGTCGGTCTCACCGGGATCGGCTTCGTCCTGGTCCAGCGCCTTGCGCCCAATCTGCTCGTCCAGCAGCTCACCTGGGTGGTCATCGCGGCCGGGGCGTTCGGGGCGACGATCCTCGTCCCCCGCGACCTCTCGGTCCTGGGTCGGTACAAGTACACCTGGGCGCTCATCGGCCTCATCCTGCTGGTCCTGCCGCTCGTCCCGGGGATCGGCCGGGAGATCAACGGCGCGCGGATCTGGATCCGGGTCGGGATCGGGCAGTTCGAGCCCTGGGAGGCGGTGAAGATCGTGCTGGTCATCTTCTTCGCGGGGTATCTCGCTGAGCACCGCGAGGTCCTGGGCGCGACCAGCCGCCGCTTCGGCCCGGTCTCGATCCCGCCGCTCCCGTTCCTCGTGCCGATCCTGCTCATGTGGCTGGTCGCGATGCTCGTCATGGTCTTCGAGAAGGACCTTGGCGCGACCCTCCTCTTCTTCGGGATCTTCCTCGCGATGCTCTATGTCGCCACCGGGAAGGTCTCCTACCCCGTGGCCGGCCTGCTGATGCTCGTGATCGGCGGCTTCGTCGCGTATCACGCCTTCAACCACGTGGCCGCGCGGATCGACGTGTGGCTCGCGCCGATCTCGAGCGACCTGCGGTTCGACACCGGCTACCAGCTCAGCCAGGGTCTGTTCGCGCTCGCGAACGCCGGTCTGCTCGGGGCGGGCCTTGGCGCGGGGATGCCCGAGCAAATCCCGGTGGTCTGGAGCGATTTCGTGTTCGACGCCTTCACCGAGGAGGTCGGCTTCGCCGGGGCGCTGGCGCTGCTCTCGCTCTATCTCGTCCTGGTCTATCGCGGCATGCTCATCGCGCTCCGCGCGCCGACCGTGTTCCTCCAGCTCCTCGCCGCCGGGCTCTCGTTCATCGTCGCGTTCCAGACCCTGGTCATCATCGGGGGGAACGCGAAGCTCATCCCGCTCACCGGCATCACGCTGCCGTTCGTGGCCTACGGCGGATCGAGCCTGGTCACCAATTTCATGCTCATCGCCCTGCTCCTGCGGGTGAGCGATGTGACCGCGCGCGTGCGGAACGCTCCGCATTGAGCGCCCGAGGCTGGACCCGATGAGACCGATCGCAGCGAACATCCGGTCGCTCACGCTGGCGATCGCGGTGCTCTTCCTGCTGACCTCGCTCGGGGTCGGCTACTGGTCGTTCATCGCCGCGGCCGAGCTCAATGCCGACCCCTACAACCCGCGTCTCATCGCCGCGGTGCGTGACCGGCCGCGCGGCCGGATCGTGGACAAGGACGGTCGCGAGCTCGCGGCCTCCGCCCGGGTCGGCGATGCCTACCAGCGGAAGTACGCCGACCGTTCCCTCGCCCAGGTCGTGGGGTACGCCTCATTTAAGTACGGGGCCGCCGGCATCGAGGGCGCCTATCAGGGCTCCCTCATCGGCCAGGATCCGGCGGATCCGCTCGGGCAATGGCGGGCGCGCTATCTGGGCGAGCGCGGCGTCCCCGGTGCGGTCGCTCTGGGGATCGACCAAAAGATCCAGGCGGCCGCACTGGGCGCGCTCGCCGGCCGGCGGGGCGCGGTGGTGGCCCTCGATCCACGGTCCGGGCAGATCCTGGCCTCGGTGAGCCTGCCGAGCTACGAGGCCAATCTTCTGGTCGATCCGAAGCAGCAGGACATCGCCTGGGGTCAGGTGAACGGGAACGCCGAGCGGCCGCTCATCAACCGCGTGGCGCAGGGGCTCTACCCCCCGGGCTCCACGATGAAGATCATCACCGGGGCGGCGGCCCTCGAGAACGGCGTCGATCCGGCCACGAAGATCCGGGTGGACGATCCGTATCAGGCGGACAAGTCATGGGGGGACTACGCGGTCCGTTCCGCGGCGAAGGCGCATGGGGATTTCGACATGGCGCTCGCCTTCCAGCGGTCGGAGAACATCTATTTCGCCAAGCTCGGCCTGCAGCTCGGTGGCGCCAAGCTCGCCGAGTACGCGCGCAAGTTCGGGCTCGCGAAGGCGCCGGACCTTGACCTCCCGGCCGCCAAGGGCCAGCTCAGCAACGGCGGCACGCTCGAGCGCCCGGTCCTCATCGCCGACACCTCGTTCGGGCAGGGGGAGCTCCTCGTCTCACCGCTCCAGATGGCCCTCGCGACGGCGATCATCGCGAACCGCGGCGTGCGGGTGGTCCCGCACTACGCGGCGGAGATCCGCGACGCCGCCGGCCACCCGCTGCGGACCATCACCGGAAGCACCGGCGACCAGGTGATCCGGCCGGAGACCGCCCGCATCCTGACCGGGCTGCTCACCGGCGCGGTGGACGCCCCCGGCGCGTTCGCCTTTGGCGCGAAGGTCCCGGGGGTCGCCGTCGCGGGCAAGACCGGCACGGCCGAGGTGCCAAGCGGCACCCCGCACGGCTGGTTCGTGGGCTTCGCCCCGGCCGAGGCGCCGACGGTGGTGGTCGCGGTGATCATCGAGAACGCGGGGAACGGCGGCGTCGACGCCGCCCTGGTCGGGGGCGCGGTGCTGAAGGCGGCGCTCGGCCGGTAGGCCGGTGGCCCGAGCGCGGGAACCGCCGGGCGGCCGGGGCTGTACCGAGCGGCAGGAATGAACCAAACCCGCTCCTCTCCCGTTCTAGAAAGGACGAGGGGATGACCCCGTACCATCGTGAGGGTCTCGTGAGCGCCAGATCGCCAAGAGGAGCGGAGCAGCAGGTGGAGAAGACGGCACTGGGCGAGCGGGTCGCCGCTGTCAGCGGGAACGTCGAGAAGGTCATCTTCGGCAAGCACCACGAGGTCACCCTGGCCCTGGTCGCGCTGCTCTGTCGCGGGCACATCCTCATCGAGGACGTCCCGGGGACCGGGAAGACGGTCCTGGCCAAGGCGCTCGCGCGCAGCCTGGGCTGCAGCTTCCGGCGGATCCAGTTCACCCCGGATCTCCTTCCCTCGGATGTCACCGGCGTGGCGATCTTCAACCAGCAGAGCTCGGCTTTCGAGTTCCGCGCCGGCCCGGTGATGAGCCAGATCGTCCTGGCCGATGAGATCAACCGCGCGACGCCGAAGACGCAGTCGGCCCTCCTGGAGGCGATGGAGGAGCGGCAGGTGACCGTCGACGGGACCACCTACGGGCTCCCTGACCCCTTTCTGGTCATGGCGACCCAGAACCCGATCGAATACGAGGGGACCTTTCCGCTCCCGGAGGCCCAGCTCGACCGCTTCTTCCTCCGGCTCCAGCTCGGCTATCCGAAGGCCGCGGAGGAGGTCGCGATCCTCGACGCGCAGCGCGTGCAGCATCCGCTCGATTCGCTCGGACAGGTGATGAGCTCGGACGAGCTCACCCGCTCGCAGGAGCAGGTGCGCGAGGTCCATCTCTCCGAGCCGGTGAAGCGGTACGTGGTCGACGTCGTCACCGCGACCCGCTCGCATCCCGACGTCTACCTTGGCGCGTCGCCCCGCGGCTCGCTGGCCCTGGCCCGGGCGGCCCAGGCCTACGCCGCGGTGGCCGGGCGCGACTTCGTCACGCCGGATGACGTGAAGGCCCTCGCCGGCCCGACCCTGGCCCACCGCCTCATCCTCCAGCCGCAGGCGCGGCTCAAGGATCTGGCCCAGACCACCGTGATCGCCGAGGTCCTCGCGAGCGTCCCGGTCGAAGCCGGGGCCGGCAGGGCCGTGCGTGCGTCGTGACGCGACGTCCGTGACGCGACACTAGGAGCCTGATGCGGCCCTGGCATTTCGCGGTCGGCTGGCTCGGGCTCTTTGTCGCCGCGGTGGCGAGCGGGGTGGATCTGCTCAGCTACCTTGCCTACCTCGTGCTCTTCGTCGGTGGCGCGATGTGGGTCATCGCGCGCCTGACCCTCGAGGGCCTCTCGGTGAAGCGCTCGGTCGGGCAGGCCTATGCGCATCTGGGGGATCCGATCGAGCTCTCGTATGAGCTGCGCAACGACCATCGGATCGGCAAGCTCTGGCTGGAGATCAGCGAGGAGTCGAACTGGCCGGATCCGCTCCCCGGGCGGGTGCTCTCGGTCGCTGGGAACAGCACCCGCCGCTGGAAGGTCGTGGTGAAGGCGCTGCGTCGCGGCCGGTTCCGGCTCGGCCCGATCGTGTTCCGCTCCGGCGATCCGTTCGGTCTGTTCGCGACCACCCAGCGGGTCCCGGCCGACGCCCTCGTGCTGGTGTACCCGAAGATCCTCCCGCTGCCGTACTGGCAGCTGCCCGGCTCCTTCCTCGAAGGCAACGTCCTGACCGGACAGCGCTCCCTGCAGTCCACGTCGATGGTGATGGGTATCCGGGAATACCGGCCCGGCGACGCGGTGAACCGGATCCACTGGCCGTCGTCCCTCCGCCACCGCGGGCTGCAGGTGAAGGAATTCGAGCTGGACAAGACCGCGGATCTGTGGATCTTTCTGGACCTCGAGCGCCACTGGCACCGGGGGGAGGGAGAGACGTCCACAGAGGAGCGTGCGGTCACCGTGGCGGCCTCCGTGGTGGCGAAGGCCCTGCATGAGCATCGGAACGTCGGGCTCGTGACCAGTGGCATCCGGCCGGAGATCCTCCAGCCCGACCGCGGGAACAAGCAGTACGGCAAGCTCATGCAATACCTGGCCGAGGTCTCCGTCGGCGGCTCGCGCGGTCTCGCGGAGACCCTCATCGAGACGCTTCCCCGTCTTCGGCGCGGCGCCTCGGTCGTGCTCATCACGCCGTCGCTCGATCGGGCCTGGGTCCGCCCGGCGAGCACCCTCCGCGAGTCGTCCATCTCGACGCAGGCCGTCCTCGTCGGGACGCCCGACACCGACGAGCGCGATCGAGCCCGTCGCCACGCGCTCCTTGGGGAGCTTGCCGTCGCCGGAGTGAGCGTGGCGCACCTGCTTCCCGGGGCCGCGGTCGAGGAGCTGTTCCACGAAGCGACGCATGCGATCGCCTGACCGCTACCTCCGTCCGATCGTCCGGGGGCTCCTGCCGCCGATCGACCGCTCCCGCCTCCGGTTCAGGGGAGGCTGGATCACGCTCCCGATCTTCCTGCTCATCGCCATCCTGTATCCGATCTCGCTCGACCAGGCCGATTGGGTCGACGTGAAGAAGCATTTCGTCTGGCTCGCCGTCGCCGGGGTCCTGTTCGGGACCCTCGTCGGGAACGGCCGGCTCAGGGCGCGCGGCGCGGCCCTCTTCGGCGGCCTCGGGGGAACGCTTGCGGTCGTGCTCGG
>DATLEG010000020.1:0-2105 GCA_035525465.1 Saccharimonadales bacterium (SeqCode) | reverse complement strand
CGGTGTCGTTGAGAAGGACGAGACCACCGCGAGCCATCTCATGCGGGTACGCCGCTACGTCGAGGCGATCGCGACGAAGCTCGGTCTGCCGACGCAGGTCGTCGAGGAGTTTCCGGATGGCCTGGGTGGCGACGCGATCCCGCTCGCCGCGCGGATCGTCTTCGTCGCCGACGTCTTCGACGCGCTCACGAGCAAGCGCCCGTACAAGGAGGCTTGGAGCACCGAGCGGGGGATCGCCGCGATCGAGCTGGGGGCGGGCGGCCAGTTCGACCCCGGCGTGGTGTCGGCGTTCCGTGAGCTGTACGCGGCGGGCGAGATCGACCGGATCCGTGGCGAGGTCCACCCCGCCTAGCTGCCCCCGGCGCGCCTGACCGCGTCGGCGTACAGCTCGCGGACCATCGGCGCCGCGGGATGGAACTCCCCGACATCCAGGTAGATCTTCCAGGCGGACACCGCCCCCGGCCAGTCCTGGGCCTTGTAGCGCAGGAGCCCCTTGAGGAACAGCGCGTCCGGGTCCTTTGGCCGAAGGACCAGCACCCGGTCGGTCGCGACGCCGGCGGCGTCGGCCTCACCGGCCTGGACCAGGATGAGGGCCAGGCCGTTCAGCGCGGGCACGCTGTCCCGATCGAGCCCGAGGACCGTCTGATAGCTTGCGACCGCGTCGCGGGTCCGGCCCTCCTGGCGGTAGGCATCGGCGAGGGCGAGGAGCGTGGGGATGTCCCGCGGGGAGGCCTTCGCCCGGCCCTCCAAGACGGTGATGGACGGCGCGCCCGCGCCCACCGTCCCGGTGAGCGGACCACCCGGGGCGCGGTCGCCGGCTTCCTGCGGGAGATTCTGCGCGACGAGCACCGCCGTGATCCCCGCGAGCAGGGCACCGATGAGCAGGGTCCGTACCGGCGCGCGCCGCAACGCCGCCGGCGGCTCGCCCGCGAAGGCCGATCGCTCCAGCAGCAGCCGGAGGCGCCCGGCGTCGGCCGGATCGATCGTCCCGGCGGCCTCGGCGAATCGGAGATCGCGCAGCGACGAGACCGCTCGCGCGACATCGTCCCGGCGATCGGGCGGGTCGGCCGGCCAGCCGGTCGCCGCCGGGCGAAGGTAGGGGCGGGCAACGAGCCAGCCACCGGCGGCGGTCGCGAGCACGAACGCGATGGCGGCGATCATGTTTTGAAGGTGTCTTCCGCCGCGACTAGCTCGCGCAACCGGCGTACAGCGTCCTGGTCAACGGCGACCGGATCGCCACCCACCGGATCCGCTCTGCTCCGGCGCACCCGCGCGATCGCGACCGCCGTGCCGCCGACGACGAGGAGGAGCGGGAACAGCCAGACGAGTGCGCTCGGCCCGGCGAGCGGCGGGGCGAGGAAGACCCAGTCGCCGTAGGAGCGACGGAACTCGGCGCGGATCTCCTCGTCGCTGCGGCCCTCGCCGACGCGCCGGGCGACCTGGTCCCGCATCTCGCGCGCGGTCTCGGACGGGGAATCCTGGACCGAGAGTCCCTGGCAGACCGGACAGCGCAGCTCGGCACTGATCCGCTCCACGCGCTGCGGGGCGGTGACCGGCTGCGGCCGGGCGGCCCAGCCGGCCGCGCCGAGCACGAGGAGGACGGCAACGATGAGCGCGAGGCGGCGCGCGGTCATCGGCCTGCCGCCGGGCGCAGCGCCTCGATCCGGCGGGCGAGCGTCACGGAGTCGATCGCCCCCTTGTGCCGCGCGGCGATGATGCCGTCCGGGCCGATGAAGAACGTCTCCGGGATCCCGAAGACACCGTACGAAAGCGCGGTCCGGCCGTCCGGGTCGATCCCGCTGGGCCAGCGGTTCCCCAACCGGGCGGTGTAGTCGCGGGCCGCTTCGACGGAATCCTGGTAGACGATCCCGATGAGGACGACGTCCGTGCCGCGATAGCGCTCCCACATGTCGACGAGCGCGGGGTTCTCCTCCTTGCAGGGAATGCACCAGGACGCCCAGAAGTTCACGACGACGACCTTTCCGCTGGAGGCGGCGAGGGCGACGCGGCCGGTCCCATCGAGCGCGGCCAGATCGAAGGCCGGTGCCGGCGTGCCGACGGTCGCGGAGCGGATGTCGGTCGGATCGCGACGGAAGCCCAGGAGC
>DATLEG010000015.1:0-2287 GCA_035525465.1 Saccharimonadales bacterium (SeqCode) | reverse complement strand
GACGACCGCGGCGACGCCCTTCTCGAGGCCCCGCTTGAGCATCATCGGGTTGGCGCCGGCGGCGATGTTCCGCAGGCCTTCGTGGACGATCGCCTGGGCGAGCACGATCGAGGTGGTGGTGCCGTCACCGGCGATGTCGTTCGTCTTGGTCGCGGCTTCCTTGAGGAGCTGCGCGCCCATGTTCTCGAACGGGTCCTCGAGGTCGATCTCGCGGGCGACGGTGACCCCGTCGTGGGTCACGGTCGGGGCGCCGAACTTCTTGTCCAGCGCCACGTTGCGGCCCTTCGGGCCGAGGGTGGTCTTGACCGCGTTCGCCATGACGTCGACGCCGCGCTTCAGGGACTTGCGCGCCTCATCGGTGAATACGAGCTGCTTAGCCATTCGTTACTTCCCTCTTCCGCTTAGGACTCGACGAGCGCGAGGACGTCCTTCTCGCTAAGGATCAGGAGCTCCTCGTCGTCAAGCTTGAATTCGGTGCCCGCGTACTTCTGGAACAGGATCCGGTCGCCTTCCTTGAGATCGACCTTGATCCGCTCGCCGGTGTCCGGGTGACGGTCACCGGGGCCGACCGCGAGGATCTTGCCCTCCTGCGGCTTCTCCTTGATCGTGTCCGGCAGGACGATCCCGCTCTTGGTCATTTCCTCGCGCTCGAGGGCCTTGACGACGACGCGTGACCCCAGAGGCTTGAGCTTGAGCTTCTCCGCGACTGCCATTGGCTTGTCTCCCTCCCGTGATCTACGGCTGTTTTCGGCCAGCGCGAGGCCCGGATCTGGCCGTTCCGAGGTTGTTAGCACTCGCCCCGCTTGACTGCTAACAATCTACGAAGGTCGCTCCAGGGTGTCAAGCGGGCGGCCTTCCCCTATCTTCGGCGGATGCAGATCGCCACGCTGGAGACCTGGGTCCTCGAGGCCGAGGGCGAGCACATCGAGTTCGGAGCGGGGGCCTACTCGACCTTCAAGGCGATGGTCGTGGCGGTCACGACCGACGACGGGATCACCGGCTGGGGCGAGTGCATCGCCCGCCGGGCCCCCAAAGTGCTCGACACCGTCGTCCGGGAGCTCCTCTGGCCGGTCCTGGAGGGCCGCGACCCGCACGACGTCGAGGGGCTCTGGGACGAGCAGTTCGCCCTGCTGCGCCCCTGGGGCCACTACCGGGGCTTCGTCCAGGAGGCGATGAGCGGCCTCGACCAGGCCCTCTGGGACATCCTGGCCCAGGCCCAGGGCATCCCGCTCTACAAGGCGCTCGGCGGCGCCGGGCGGCCGAGCGTGCCGGTGTACGGCTCCAAGGTCTACACCGCCGCACCGGCGGCGATGGCCGCCCAGGCCAGGGAGAAGGTCGACGGCGGCCACCGCGCGATCAAGATCCAGATCGGGCGCTCGGCCGAGCGCGGTGGCTGGCGGGGCGACGTCGAGGTGACGCGCGCCATCCGTGCGGCGGTCGGCCCCGACATCGACATCGGCGCCGACGTGAACAGCGCCTACGACGCGGCCACGGCGATCAAGGCCTGCCACGCGCTGGCGGAATACGACCTCTGGTTCATCGAGGAGCCGGTGTTCCCGGATGACATCGACGGGTACGAGCTGATCCGCCGCTCGCAGCCGATCCCGGTCGCCGCCGGCGAGTCGGAGTTCGGGATCTTCGGCTTCCGCGAGCTGCTCAAGCGCCGGGCGATCGACATCGTGCAGCCGGACATCGCCCGGATCGGCGGCTTCACCGCGGCGAAGCGCCTCGGGGCCCTGGTGCACGCGCACAACGTGAGGTACGCCCCGCACACCGGCTTTTCCTGCGGCCTGGCCCAGCTCGCGTCGCTCCATCTCGCGGCCGCGGTGCCGAATCTGGCCAGGCTCGAGTGGATGTGGATAGCGAACCCGCTGGCGCAGATCTTCACCGAGCCGCTGCCGGAGCCGAAGGACGGCGTCCTGGCCCTTCCGACCAAGCCGGGCCTGGGACTGGCGGTCGATCGGAAGAAGCTGGAGCGCTTCCGGGTCAGGTGATCCGGCCCTGGAAGACCCTCGCCCGCCGGGTCCTCCTGAGCCGGCCACCCTGGCTCGAGGTCGGCGAAGAGGACATCGAGCTTCCCGACGGCCGGGTCGTCGAGCAATTCCCCTACATCGCCACACGCGACTTCGCGATCGTCGTCCCGCTTACGGACTTGGGCCGCACGATGCTCATCCGCTCGTATAAGCACGGGATCCGCGGGGTCTCGCGCTCCTTCCCCGCCGGCTACCTCGAAGCCGGTGAGGACCCGCTTGCCGGCGCGAAGCGCGAGCTGCTGGAAGAGGCCGGC
>DATLEG010000014.1:0-8073 GCA_035525465.1 Saccharimonadales bacterium (SeqCode) | reverse complement strand
GGCCCCGGTGACCTTGGCGATGCCGTCGGCCCGCGGGGCCGACGTGCCGGCGACGCGGCGGCCCAGATCGCTCACAGCTGACGCTCCGCCGCGTCCAGCACCGCTTCGACGATGGTCTCGTAGCCGGTGCAGCGGCAGATGTTGCCTTCCATCCAGTGCCGGACCGCGGCCGCGTCAGGATCGGGCCGCTCATCCAGCAGCGCCTTCGCCGCCATGATCATTCCCGGCGTGCAGTAGCCGCATTGGAACGCGAACTTCTCGATGAATGCGGTCTGGATCGGATGCAGGGTGACCCCGTCGGCCAGCCCCTCGATCGTGCCGACCGTCCGGCCATCGGCCTCGATCGCGAGCGTCGTGCACGAGCTCACCGGACGTCCGTCAAGGAGCATCGTGCAGGCGCCGCAGACCTGGGTGTCGCAGCTGAGCTTGGAGCCGACCAGGCCGAGGCCCCGCACGAGGTCGAGCAGCAGGACCTGATCCTCGACCTCGAGCCGTCGGTCGGTCCCGTTCAGTCGCACCCGGATCTCGCGCTTTCCCATTACGCCGCCTCCGTCAGGAGTGCCGCGAGGGCGCGCCGGGCAAAGACACCGACGACGTGTCGCTTGTACGTCGCGCTGCCGGCGAGATCGGCGGTCGGATCGACCGCGCCGCGCGCCGCTTCGGCCAGCGCCTCCGCGGTTCGCGGATCGGCGGCCTCGGCTCCGGCGAGCTCCGCGGTCGGAACGAGACGCGGCACTTCGTCGACCGCGCCCACGACGACGGTGGGCGCACCATCGAACCGGCCGTCGCGCAGGGCGGCGACGACCGCGACGCCCACGCTCGGGCGTTCGATGACCTGGAACTTCACATAGCTCGCCCGCACCGCTGGTGCCGGGACCGGGATCTCGATCGCGACGATGAGCTCGTCCGGGCCGAGGGCGGTCTGGTACATCCCGGTGATGAACTCATCGATCGCGAGGGACCGGGTCCCGGCGGCGCTCTGGAGCACGACCGAGGCGCCGAGGGCCAGCAGGAGGGACGGCGGATCGGCGTGGGGCTCGGCAAAGGCGAGATTGCCGGCGAGCGTCCCGGCGGCGCGGACCCGGATATTCGCGACATTGCGCTCGAGGGCGGCGAAGGCCGGGACGACGCGCGCGATCTCCGGATCCCGCTCGAGGGTCCAATGGGTCACGGTCGCGCCGATCCGCACGACCGCGGCCGTCGCCTGCACCTGCGCGAGGGCCGGGATCGGCTTCAGATCGATGAGCTGCGGCCAGCGGGCCAGGCCCAGCTTCATCGCCAGCAGCAGCTCGGTGCCGCCGGCGTAGAGCGCCGCATCCTCGCCGAAGCGTGACCGCAGGGCGATCGCCTCATCGACGGTGGTGGCCCGGTGGACGTCAAAGCGGCGCAGCATCAGTGGGGAGGCTGGGAACGGGTCATCAGCACTGACTGTACACGGTATACAGAGCCGTTGGGAGCATGAACGGTCAACGGAGCAGCCAGCCGCTGCGCTGGATGACGGCGGTGAGGACGGCCCAGGCGACCGCGCCGACCGCCACCGCCGCGGCAAGCGGAAGACCACCCCGAAGCGAGATCACGATACCGAGCACGAACGCGAATGTCGGGACGAGGCCCCAGAGCACCCCACCGAAGAACGCGCTCATCGTCGTGTCGGGCACGCCGTCGACCGCGAGCCAGAAGGCCGAAACGAGGGTGACCACCGGGAAGGCGACGATGAGGCCGGCGATCCCAGCGTCGCGCTTGGCGATCACATTGACCAGCACGACCAGGCCACCGGACAGCGCCGCCTTGATGACGAGGAGCGCGGCGTCGTTCAGGACTCACCTCGTCGGGTCCAGAAGCCCTCGGGGTCGTATTCGCGGATGATCGCGAGGACCTCGGCTGACGGCGGCTCGGTCATCCGCACCTCCGACGCGACCCGCAGCGGCCAGCCGGTGTTGGCGATGCAGTCCGCTTCGCTCGAGTGGGCGTGGTAGGACTCGAGCACCGCCTCGCCGCCGGTGAAGCGGAACACCCCGAGCGTGGTGATGAGCACCGACGGCCCGCCGCGGGGGAGTCCCACCGAACGGCGCCAGTCGCTGCCACTGCCGTAGCCCGGAGAGGTGACGAAGTCGACGTGCTCGCGCAGGCGTCGGCGGTCGTGCGGCATGATCACGATGAGCCGCTTCGCCAGGCTCGCGATATCCGCGCCGCCGCCACCCCCCGGCAGCTGGACCGTTGGGTGCTGCCGATCGGCGCCGATCGCGGTGGTGTTCAAGTTCCCGTGCCGGTCGATCTCGGCCCCGCCGATGAAGCCGGCGTCCACGTCGCCGCGCTGGAGCAGGCCCATGAGATCGATCGTGCGGGCGCACCAGGTCGCCCCGGCGACATTCGGGGTGTCTCCCATCGTGTAGAGGAGCTCGGCGCTCGGGGTGTCGCGCACCACGCCGAGCTCGAACAGACCGGTCGCGTTCGGCGCGTGAGTGCGCTTTGCGACGACGAAGGCGATGAGCGGCAGGCGCATCCCGACGAACACCACCTCACCGTCCGCGATCTCGCGCGCCGCCTGCGCGACCATCACCTCTCCGGCGGTGATCTCCATCTAGAAGGTCGCTTCCGCCGCCGGCTCGCCCGGGGCGGCGAGGGCGGCCCAGCGCCCGTCGAGCTTGCGCAGGTAGGCCGCGCGGTCGGGGACGCCGGTCACCCACTCCGCGATCCAGCGCTCGAAGCCCGGGACGTCGCGGGTCGCGCGGTGGTACTCGTGGAAGAACTCGTGATCGCGCGCGTACCGGCCCTGGAGCGGCGAAGGGTGACAGGCGCCCGGCTCCTCGACCACCGCGCCGACCTTCAGCGCAGGGACGATCGTCCGGTTCGGATCGCTCGCGATGACCGCGCGGCCGACGACCGCTTCGGCGATGACGATGACCGTCCGCGCCGCGAGGGCCGCTTCCTGCGACACCCCCCAGGGGCCCCACTGGTGGGCGTTCCCATCGGCATCGGCGCGCTGGCAGGCGAGGATCGTGACATCAGGGGTGATCGCCGGGATGAGCAGGAGCGGCGACCCGTCGAACGGCGAGCTCGCTTCCTTGAAGGTGCCATTGGCGGCGGGGATGTCCGATCCCAGGAGCGTCCGCGTCGGCAGGTACGGAGCGCCGAGCGCCCCCGCCAGGAGGGCCTGGGCGATGGTGAAGTTGCTGTGATCGAAGACCCGGACCCGGCGCGGGATCCCCTGCTCCATCGCGCGCCGGTAGCAGTGGCCGAGGCCGGCGGAGACGTTCCCCGCCCAGGCCATGGTCACGCTCGCCACGCAGCCGGCCCCGATGAGCATGTCGAAGGCGATGTCCGAGATCGGCCCGATGAGGGCCAGGTCGCGCTTGCCCTGCCGGATGAGCTCGTGGACCGCGCTGAACGGCACGGCCGGCTCGAGGGCGCAGCCGAGGGCGACCGAAGCCCCGTCGGGCACGTGATCGCGGATCGCCTCCGCCAGGGAGACGACCTTGCTCACCGGGCCGTGCTCATTGGCCGGTGTAGGTGGGCTTGCGCTTCTCCGCGAACGCCGTGACGCCTTCCTTCGCGTCGGCCGAGGCGAAGAGGCGACCGACAGCCTCGTGCTCGAAGAGCATCCCGTCCTGGAAGGTCATCCCGCCACCCAGAACGGTCGCGAGCTTGATCTTCCCGATCGCGAGGGTCGGACCGGTGACGAGCTTCGCCACGTAGTCGTGGGCCTGCGGAGCGAGCTCGGCCGCGGGATACAGCTGATCGACGATGCCGAGGTCCTTCGCCTCGGCCGGCTGGACCGCCGCGCCGCGCAGCATGAGGTCGAGCGCCTTCTGCCGGCCAATGAGCCGCGGCAGCCGCTGCGTGCCGCCGGTGCCGGGGAGGACGCCGAGGGTCACCTCGGGGAGCCCGATGTTGTAGGCGCCCTCCGACGCGAAGCGGAAGTCACAGCAGAGCGCGATCTCGAGGCCGCCACCCAGGCAGTGCCCGTTGATCGCGGCGACGACGACCTTCGCGGTGCGCTCGAGCTTGGACATGATCTCGTTCGCGTGGATGACGAACGCGGCCTGATACGCCGCGTCGGTCGTGGCGAACATCTTCACGTCGGCACCGGCGGAGAAGAACTTCTCCGATGCGCTCCGGACCACCAGCCCCTTCACCGCGGGATCGAAGCGCGCCTCATCGATCGCGAGCGAGAGATCGTCGAGGAACGCCTTGTCGTAGGAGTTGGCCGGTGGGCGATCGAGGACGATGTGCCCCACGGCATCCTGTTTCTCGAGACGGACGACGGCCATGTTCCAGCCTCCCCTGCGCGGTACCGGTTTTCGGTCACAATCTACTGGAGAAACATGACCGACCCGGGCGGCAGCTCGGAGCGATGGAAGAGGGTCTCCTGATGGCACAGATGTACATCAACGGCGAGCTCGTTGGCGCCCAAAGCGGCAAGTCGATCGAGGTCAAGAACCCCGCGACCGGTGAGGTCGTGGGCTCGGTGCCCCGCGGTGCCGTGTCCGAGGTGGACGCGGCGGTCGAGGCGGCCGCGAAGGCCTTCCCGGCCTGGGCCGCGCTGTCTCCGGGGAAGCGGGCCGCGCTCATGCACGCCGCCGCCGAGAAGATGAAGGCCGCGGTGCCGGAGATCGCGAAGCTCCTCACCCTGGAGCAGGGCAAGCCCCTGGCCCACGCGGTCCTCGAAGCCTCGCGGGTCCAGGAGAATCTCGAGTACTACGCCGGTCTCGCGGATAAGATCCGCGGCGACTACGTCCCCCTTGAGGATCCCGGCAAGTTCGGCCTCACCCTGCGCCGGCCGATCGGGGTGATCGTCGCGATCACGCCCTGGAACTTCCCGCTCACGCTCATGGCGAACAAGATCTGCCCGGCCCTCGCCACCGGCTGCACGATCGTGCTCAAGCCGGCCTCGACCACGCCGCTCGCGACGCAGCGCGCCGTCGAGGTCATCAACTCCGCCGGCCTGCCGCCCGGGGTCCTGAACATCGTGCACGGCTCCGGTGGGGAGATCGGCGACGCGCTCGTCTCACACAAGCTGGTGAACAAGATCGCGTTCACCGGCCAGACCGAGACCGGCAAACGGATCATGAAGCTTGCCGCGGATAACGTGACCCGGGTGACCCTGGAGCTCGGTGGGAGCGATCCGATGATCGTCTGCGATGACGCCGACCTCCGCCGCGCGAGCGCCGCGACCGCGATCGGCCGCTTCTTCAACGCCGGGCAGGCCTGCCTGGCGGTGAAGCGCGTCTACGTCTTCGCCTCGGTCGCCGAGGAGTTCATGACCAAGGTCTCCGACCGAGCGAAGAAGGAATGGAAGATCGGCAACGGGATGGCCGAGGGCGTGAAGATGGGGCCGCTGCACACCGAGCAGCAGCGGGCCGAGGTCGAAGGCCAGGTCGCCGACGCGGTCGCGCGGGGTGCCACCGTCCTCGCCGGCGGCACCCGTCCGGATGCCGGTGACCTATCGAAGGGCTGGTTCATGGACGCGACGGTCCTCCGCGACGTCCCCGAAGACTCGCGGATGCTCACCGAGGAGGTCTTCGGTCCGGCCCTGCCGATCGTCATCGTGAACGACCTTGATGAGGCGATCGCCAAGGCGAACGCCAGCGTCTACGGCCTGGGCTCATCGATCTGGACCAAGGACCTGGCGAAGGCCCGCCGCGCGATGGAGCAGATCCAGGCCGGGTACACCTGGGTGAACGACATCCAGGTCGCGTACGACCAGCTCCCCTTTGGCGGGTCCAAGCAGTCCGGGTTCGGCAAGGAGCACGGCCTGGAGGCCCTCGACGGCTACCTGGAGAAGAAGTCGGTGGTCCTCGCCACCGGCTAGGACCGGCGGCGCGTCGCTAGGAGAGCGCCTCGTCGGCGGCGCGCTGGAGCTCGGCGTCGCCGACATCGAGCGTCGCGCCGTTGCGCGAAGCGGCCGGCGAGCAGAGGTACGCGACGATCCGGGCCGGCCCGTGCGGATCGGGGACCTTCCCGGCGGCGTGGGCCTCCTGGAACTCCGCGACCCGCGGGAACTCGTCGGGTGTGGCCCGGCGGATCCGCTCCTGCATCGCCGTGTCCATGAGGCCGGGGTGGAAGGCGCAGATCGTCACGCCGGACCCGTCCATCTCCAGGGCGAGGACGCGGCTGAGCTGATCGACCGCCGCCTTCGAGGCGCAGTACGCGCTCCACCCCGCGCTCGCGTGGTCGGCCGCGCCCGAGGAGATGTTCACGATGCGGCCATGCGCCCGATCGAGCATGCCCGGGAGGACCGTGCGGGTGACGAGATACGTCCCACCGACATTGATCGCGATGTTATGCAGCCACTGCGCGCCGTCGGTCTCGGCAAGCGGGCCGATGGGATCGAGGATCCCGGCGTTGTTCACCAGGATCGAGACCGGGCCGACCCAGCGCTCCGCCGCGAGGACCAGCTCCTGGACCTGCCGCTCGTCCGCGATGTCGGCGGTCTGGGCGAGGGCCTTCCCGCCGGACTTCTTGATCGCCTTCACCGCATCGTCAAGCTCCGGCGCGTTCCGCGAGCAGACGACCACCGCCGCGCCATGTGCCGCAAGGGTCTCGGCGATGGCGCGCCCGAATCCGCGTGCACCGCCGGTGACGATCGCGGTCTGCCCGTCGAGCAGCTTCATCCGGCGGCCACCGGCGCCATCTGCCGGGCGAGGGCGGCGACGAGCCGGTCGATGTCGTCGTCCGCGTGGAGCGCCCAGAACGAGAGGCGGATCGCCTCCGGCATCCCGGGATCGGCGATGTGCTTCACCACGATGCGCTCCTCAACCCACATGCGCTGGACGATATCGAATGCCGACCCCGCGCGTGGGGCGACGACCACGATGCCGGTCGGGTCCTCGGGGCGGCCGAGGAGCGTGACCGGGAGGGGGGCGAGCCCGGTGAGGAGCCGCTCACGGAGGGTCGCGATGCGTCCGGGGACGAGGGCACCGAGGCCGCGGTGGACGGCGAGCGCCTGACAGAGACCGACGTACGCGGCGACATCCACCGTGCCGGTCTCGAAGCGCCGCGCATCCGGCTCGAGTGCGAACTGCCCGGCGAGATCGTGCGAGACGCGCGAGCGCCAGCCCAGACGCGGCGGATCGAAGCGCCCGAGGTCGCCGACCCAGATCGCCCCGGTGGCGAGCGGGCCGTGGAGCCATTTATGGCCAAGGAAGACCGCCGCATCCGCGCCAAGGTCGCGCACCGTGATCGGCAGCTGCCCGAGCGCCTGCGCGCAATCGACGATCGTCGCTGCGCCGGCGGCGCGGGCGAGAGCGCAGGCCGCGGCGACCGGAAGCACCTGCCCGGTCTTGCACGACACGAGCGATAGCACGAGGGCCGCGGCGCCATCGGCAAGCGCGAGGGAGACCTGCTCGAGGAAGGCTGCGTCATCGTCGTACGCGATCACCCGGACCCGGTCGCCGCGATCCTGGCGACGATAGACCGGAAGAAGCGCGGAGGCGTGCTCCTCGGCCGTGGTCACGATGAGCGCGTTCGGGGCGAGCCGCAGGCCGGCAACGAGGGTGTTCAGGCCGTCGGTGGCTGACTGCATGAGCCCGATGCGCCCGGTGCCGTCGGGATCGCCGATGAAGGTTGCGAGGTCGGCCCGCGTCGCCGCGAGGTCGGCGTTGTACGCGTCGTAGCCGACATGGCTGAACATCCCCACGCCGTTCAGCCAGGTCCGGTACCGCTCGGCCGCCGCCTGCGCGACCGGAAAGGTCGGCCCGGACCCGGCGACGTTGAAGTAGGCCGTCCCCGGGACGAGCGCCTGCAGCGCGGCGACGGAAAGGTCGGGGTGCGCGTCCACGAAGCTCACCCGGCGGTGGTGATGCCCCGGATCGCCAGCCCGGCGGCGAACAGGGCCATGAAGCCGAACGCGAACGAGATCGCCCGTGGCGGGCGGCGCCGGATGAGGGTCGCGGCAAGCGGGAGTGCTGCCACGAGCGCGAAGCCGTAGAGGATGTGCACGCTGTTCGCCGGTGCGCGGCCGAAGAGGAGAGCGACGCCGAACAGTCCCTGGACGACCGCCGCGATCTCGGCGATGACCAGCGCGCCGATGTAATTCGGCGTCGGCCCGCGTCCCCGGATCCCGAGCCAGAG
>DATLEG010000047.1:0-3546 GCA_035525465.1 Saccharimonadales bacterium (SeqCode) | reverse complement strand
GCACGCTCGGCCAGCTCCCGCGCGGCGCGAAGATGGGCGGCGGCCAGCTCGGGGGCGCCGGCGGCGCGATAGAGCGTCGCGAGGTCTGAGCGCGGCCCGACGCGGACCACGAGAAAGCCGGCCTTTTCGCCGAAGCGGATGGCGTCTTCCCACAGCTCGATCGCCGTCCCCCAGTCGCCGCGGTCAAAGTGGACATAGCCGCGCGAGAACCCGCTGAACGACCGGGCCCAGGGGTTATCGATCCGATCGGCGATCTCGCGTGCCTCCAGGGCTGCGGCAAGCGCGCGGTCGTATTCACCCACGCCCAGGGCGGCCATCGCCGTGGTGCCGAGCGCGTCTGTGAGCATCGCCAGATTCCCGAGCTCGCGGAACAGCAGCGTCGATTCCTCCAGCGATGCGGCCGCGTAGCGCCCTTCCTGCATGAGGCTTCGGCTCATGTCGTTGAGCACGAACGCGAGCAGCTCGCGCTCGCCCGCCGCTCGCGCCAAGGCGGTCGCCTCCACACCTGCGGCGTTGGCCTCGTCCAGCCGGCCGGACCAGGAGGCGACCATGAGGTGTCCCCACGCCAAACGGGCAAGTGTCGCCTGGTCGCCGAGCTCGCGCGCCCTCGGGAGAGCGGTCGCGAGAAGCGCTTCGGCCTTCGGAAGGTCGCGAACGCTCGTCGGAGTGCTGTGGATGATGACTCGGCGGGCGATGGCCTGGAGGCCCATGAGCGCGTCAGCCCGGTCACCCGCCACACGTTCCATCTCCTCATACAGGGCAGCTGCCGGTTCGAACTTTCCGCACAGCTCGTACGCCCGGCCGGTGGAGATGACGAGTGGTCCGAAATGCGCCACGCCGGCGTCGTCCTTCCGCGCCAGGTCGAGCGCGCGGATGAAATGCGCGAGGGCGTCCTCGACGGCGTGGAGGCGCATCGCGCGGTCGCCCGCCTGACGCAGGAACCCGATCGCGCGTGGGTCACCGGCCTCGGCGAAATGCGTGCCGATCTCGCCGGCATACTCGTCGCGCCGGTCGTCGTAGATCTCCGCCAGCGTCTCGCCGACCGTGCGGTGGAGATCCTTACGGCGGCGCTGCAGGATCGTCCGATAGGCCGCGTCCTGGGTGAGCGGGTGGCGGAAGCTGAAGCGCCGCTCCGGGTCGCGGCCGACCTCGCGCACCAGCTCGAGCCGTTGGAGCGTCGAGAGGTGTTTGTCGAGATGACCGTCGAGCTCGGCAACGCGCTGCAGGATGCGGTAGCCGAAGGTGCGGCCGATCACGGAGGCCGCCTGGAGGACGTGCCGGGCGGGCTCATCCAGCCGGTCGATGCGCGCGGCGATGAGGGTCTGCACGCTTTCAGGCACCGGGACGTCCGTCGCGTCCTTCGCGACCTGGAACTTGCCATCGTTGCCGCGCACGAGCGCCTGTGCATCGACGAGCGCGTGCACGATCTCCTCGATGAACAGGGGATTGCCCTCGGCCTTCTCAAGGATCCGCCGCCGCAGATCCTCGGGCAGGGTCGTGCCGGACACGAGCTCGCCGAGCAGTCGCTCACTCTCTGGGTCGCTGAGCCGATCAAGGTGGATCTCCGTCCATAGATGAGGAAAGTCCGTCTCCGCCTGCTGCCGAGCCCGCCAGGCCGGCGATTGCCGATCGGGCCTGAGCGCCACGAGAAAGAGCACCGGCAGCTCATCAGCGAGCGCGAACAGCTTGAGCAGGAGCTCGACGCTCGTCGGGTCGCTCCAGTGGAGGTCGTCAAAGGCGTTCACTCCCGGCTCGTCCCGGTAGCGGCGGCGGACGAGCGCTTCGCTGATGCGCGCGATCTCGTTGCGGAGCGCCTCACCGGTCAGCGCTGCCTCATCGCTCATCCCGAGCATCACGAGCATCGCGGCGATGCTCTGCGGCTCAAGCTCCGCTCGGGCGAGCCCGGCTTCCACCTTTGTCCGGACCGCCTCGGCCGATTCTTCCTCCGTCGCGCCGCAGGCACTCAGGATCTGCTGCCGGAGGAGGTGATACGGCTGCCCGGAACCGTACGACTGCCCCCGCGCCTCGCTCCACGGTCCTCCACCGGCGACGGCCCAGGCCGACCGGACCTCGTCGATGAGCCTGCTCTTGCCCACACCGGCGTCGCCGATGAGCGCGACGATCCGGCCGCGTCCGCTGCGGACATCGGCCACTGCCTCGCGGAGGATCCCCAGCGCATGTTCGCGGCCGACGATCGGGACGTTGGCGCGCTGCGCGGCCGCCCGCCGTCCCAGCAGCTCGTAGGCCGGGACGGTGGCCGTGCGGCCCTTTACCTCCAGGAGGCCCAGCGGACGGAGCTCGAAGAACGCTTCCAGCTGCTTGCGGGTGCCGTCGCCGACGACGATGGCGCCCGGAGCCGCCGCCGCTTGCAGGCGCGCGGCGACGTTGACCGCGTCTCCCATCGCGGTGTACTCGATGCCTGTTCCGGTCCCATCGCCGAGGACCGCGAGCCCGGTGTTGATCCCGATCCGGAGCCTGAGGTCGGGGATGCCGCGATCGGCGCGGAGTCGTTCCGCATATTCGGCGGCGTCGCGGCGCATCTCGAGGGCGGCCAGGGCCGCGCGCTCCGCGTCGTCCTCGTGCGCTTTCGGTGCGCCGAAGTAGGCGAGCACGGCGTCTCCCATGACGCGGGCGACCGTGCCTCCGTACCGCTCGACCGCCGCGGTGAGGACTCCGAACGCGCCGCGCATCACCTCGCCCCAGTCCTCTGGGTCCAGCGCCTCGGCAAGGGTGGTCGAGCCGGTCACGTCGCAGAACAGCACGGTGAGGACACGACGCTCGCCCGCCGCCGCTCGTTCCGAGAGCTGCGGCGCGGCGCAGTTCGAGCAGAACTTCGCGGCCTCCGCGTTCTCCGATGCGCAGCGCCAGCACTTCACGAACGCCTCCCAGGCCGCCAGCCGTCCCCGGTGACGGTACACGGGGGCCCGGGGAGCCGCCATCCGTCACGGAACGCGGGTTCGGGCCTAGCATCGGTGGACGTGCCGACTCCCGATGACGACCCCGCCGAGCCCTCGCTCGAAAAGCGGACCTGGCGGACCGGGCGGAAGCCCGGTGATCGCTCGGTGCGCATCGTCCGGCCAGCCGGTGGCCAGTTCCGGCGCGACGCGGGGCACTACGTTGCCACCGACGCGATCTTCACGCATAGGGGTCCACTTTCGCGGGCCTGGTCGCGGATCATGCATACCCTCGTCGGGCGGCGCCTCACCACCGAGTCCGAGGGCGAAGAGCGGATCTCGGTCGCGACCGGTCTCCCCATTCTTGCGTCAGACAACATCTCGTCGTCGGCGTACGCGACCGAGGAGGCGATGCGCGTCCTGGCGGTCGCGGGTGTCGCGGCGCTCAGTCTCACCCTGCCGATCGCGCTCGCGGTCGTTGCGGTCCTCGCGATCGTGGTCCTTTCGGAATCTCGCGTCATCCGGGCCTACCCGAACGGCGGCGGGAGCTACCTGGTCGCGCGCGAAAATCACGGGACTCTTGCCGGGCTCATCGCTGCCGCGGCGTTGCTCATCGACTACGTCCTGACGGTCGCGGTCTCGACCGCCGCGG
>DATLEG010000222.1:0-4472 GCA_035525465.1 Saccharimonadales bacterium (SeqCode) | reverse complement strand
GCGACCTGCGCGCGGTCAGCGACTGGATGGCGAAGGAGCCCGGCTTCGACCCTGCGCGGCTCGCCGTGTACGGCGGCTCGTACGGCGGCTTCGCGACGCTGCTCTGCGTCACCCGGATCCCCGAGCGCTGGCGCTGCGCGGTCGACCTCTTCGGCGTCTCGAACCTGGTCACGATGATCGAGCACAGCCAGCCGAACTGGCGGCGCTTCCTGACCCGCTGGATCGGCGATCTCGAGACCGACCGGGAAAAGCTCATCGCCCGGTCCCCGGTGACCCATCTCGACGCGGTCCGTTGCCCGCTGCTGGTGATCCAGGGGACGAACGACACCCGGGTCCCCCAGGAGGAATCGGACCAGGTCGTCGAGCGGCTTCGGGCGCGCGGGCAGTCCGTCGAGTACCTCGTGATCGAGGATGAGGGTCACGGGTTCACCAAGCGGGCCAATGCGGACCTGGCCTACGCCCGGATCGTGGACTTCCTCACCGCGGAGCTCACCGGCTAGCGACCCGAGCACCGCCGGCCCGCCGATCAGACCGGGCGGAGCGCCTTCCGAAGGACGTAGCGGGTCCCGTAGACCTCATCGCCGAACGAGAGGATCTTGTTGTCGACCCAGCCGGTCGGGAGCAGCGCCTCCTGCACCGCCGCCCAGGATGGCCATCCCGGCCGCAGGTGCGGCTGCTTCCAGACGACGACCCAGATCGCGCCCGCCGGGTTCGTCACCCGGACGAGGTCCGCGCCGAGCGCCACCGGGTCGATCTCCTCGAGCGCGAAACAGAGGACCAGACCGAAGCGGGCGGCGAAGAAGCGCAGCGGCAGGTCGAGCGGGCTTCGGTCGAGCTGGCCGGCGTGGTGCTCGATCGGCCGGTCGTACAGCGCGATCTCGCCGACCCGGAGCGCCGCCTGGCCCTCCGGGACGCCGAGCCTGGTCACGACGTCGTCCGGATCGCGCAGTCCTTTTGGTCGGGGCACCAACTGAGCATGACGCTTGCATGACCGGTCGGCATGGCGCTCACCGAACGGAAGCCGCGCCCCATCCTGCTGGTCGACGACGACGAGGCGATCCTGGACGCCGAGCGCCAGGTCCTCACCGATCACGGCTTTCGGGTCGTGCAGGCCCGCGACGGCCGTGAGGCCCTGCGCGCGATCGACACCGAGCCGCCGGCGATGATCGTCCTCGACGTCCAGATGCCCGGGATCGACGGCCCCACCTTCGCGCGTGAGCTCCGCACCCGGCTCCGCCGCGTCCCGCTCGTCATCCTCACCGCGGTCCCCGATGCAAAGCGCGAGGCCGATCGCTGCAACGCCGAGGCATACCTCCGGAAGCCCTTCGACGCCGACGAGCTCGTCCGGCTGGTCCGGCGCTTCTCGTCCTGAGCCGGCCCAGCCGCCCTGGCTGCCGGAAGGTCGCCGGACCTGCTCGCTAGCATCGGCTCGTGACCGCCCGTCTCCTTGTCCGCGACGGCTCTGCCGTGGTCGAGCATCAGCCGAGCGAGCTCTCCGAGCTGCGCGACCGGCAGGCCTGGCTCGACATCTCCGACCCGGCCGACGCCGACCTCGCCCTGGTGGCCGAGGAGCTGGGCCTTCACCCGTTGGCCCTCGAGGACGCCCAGCACCGCGATCAGCGGCCCAAGATCGACCAGTACGAAGGGCACTACTTCCTGGTGTTCTACGCGATCGAGGGCTCCGGGCCGGGCAGCCTCGACCTGCGCGAGCTTTCGATCTTCGTTGCCCAGAACGCCTTCGTGACCGTCCACCAAAGCGACTGCGCCGCGCGGCAGGCGGTGGAAAAGCGCTGGCGGGACGGTCGGATCACGACCACCGGCATGCTCCTCCACGCGCTTCTGGACGCCATGGTCGACGGCTATTTCGACATCGTCGACGCCTACGGCGAGCGCATCGACGAGCTCGAGCTGGCGGTCGTGGCTGACCGGACCGGCACCGGGCTTCGGAAGTCGCTCAACGACCTCTTTGCCCTGAAGCGCGACCTCCTCCGGCTCCGCAAGCTCGTCGCGCCCGAGCGCGACGTGCTCCAGGTGCTCTCCCGCGGCGACCTCGGCTTCTTCCCCCGGGCCGAGGCGGTGTATTTCCAGGACGTTTACGACCACGTCGTCCGGGTGACGGACGAGATCGACACCTTCCGGGACCTGGCGAGCAATGTCGTGGACGCGAACCTGGCCGCCGTCTCGAACCGGCTGAACGAGGTCATGAAGGTCCTCACCTCGGTCGCGACGATCCTGCTGGTCATGACCGTGGTGACCAGCTTCTTCGGCCAGAACTTCACCTCGTTCATCCCGTTCGAGTCGGCGGCGGTCTTCTGGGGCTCGATCGTCTTCACCCTGGCCGCCGGTCTGGCCCTCGCGGTGTACTTCCGCCGCAAGGGCTGGCTGTGACCCGATGTGCGTGGGGCCCCCGCGTCCGATAAACTGACTCTTGCCTTGGCCACACCCCACACCCCGGGTGGAGCGCGTTGAACGCGGCGATCCTGGGCCAGGTCGGACTCACCATCGCGGTCCCCATCGCGCTCGGCGCCTGGCTTGGCATCAAGCTGGACCAGGCGACCGGCATGTCGCCCTGGGGACTGCTGGGTTCGATATTCCTGGGAATGGCCATCGCGGGTGGAGGAGTGGCCATGCTGATCAAGCGCTATGCGGACGACAACCCGACCACCGCTTCGACCGATCGCGCCCGCGCCGCCGGCCGGGCCTGGCAGCGCGAGGCCGACGACGAAGAGGAACGCCGCGAAGAGGAGAGGCACCGCTAGATGGACTTCCTCTTCCCCAAAGGCTTCCACTTCCCGGACATCCCGAGCAACTTCGCCCTGCTCGGCGAGCCGATCTTCCACATCGGCGGCTTCAGCTACACGAACGCGCACTTCACGATGCTCATCGTCATCACCATCCTGTCCAGCCTCGCCTTCGCCGCGACGCGGAACATGAAGCTCCAGCCGACCGGCCTGCAGAACTTCATGGAGCTGCTGGTCCAGGGTCTGGCCGATTTCGTCGTCGACATCGGCGGCCAGAAGGCCCTCCGCTACCTTCCGCTCCTCGGGACGCTGTTCCTGTTCATCGTGTTCTCCAACTGGCTGTCGGTCGTGCCCTTTGTCGGGCAGGTGACCTGGCTGCACTCGCCGACCGCCGACTACCACATCACCTTCGCCATGGCGTTCGTGACCTGGGTGGCCTACCAGGCCGAGGGCATTCGCCACCTCAAGCTGAGCTACTTCAAGCGCTGGTTCAATTTCAGCGGCTTCAAGGACGGCCCGGCGATCGGCGGCATCTTCGTCGCCATCGGGTTCATCGAGCTGTTCAGCGAGATCTTCCGGATGCTCACGCTCACCCTGCGTCTTTGGGGAAACGTGATCGGTGGCGAGATCATGCTCGTCGTGATGAGCGCGCTGCTCTTCGTCCCCGGGTTCGCCTTGCCCTTCGTGGGCCTCGAGATCTTCATCGGCCTCGTCCAGGGCCTGGTGTTCATGCTCCTGGCGCTCATGTACTTCATGTTCGCCATCGAGTCGCACGACGAGGAACACGAAGAGGGGAGCCACACCGACACCGATCGGGTGCCAACCCCCGAGCAACATCCCCAGGCGGTGGCCGCCTAGAGAGCACCGCGCCCCGTCCGAGCGGACCACACGAGCGATCGAGCAATCGCGCGTATCACCGCCAGAGAGCAAAAAGTTCCGGAGGAACACAAATGGAGTTTGCAGGTCTTGCCGCCGGTATCGCCGTCGGCTTCGGCGTCCTGGGCCCGGGTCTGGGCATCGGCATCCTTACCGCGAAGTCGTCCGAGGCGATCGGCCGCAACCCCGACGCCGCCGGTGCGGTCCGTACGAACATGATCCTTGGCGCCGCGCTCGCCGAAGGGCTCGGTATCCTCTCGTTCGTCCTTGGCATCCTGCTCTGGACGAAGATCGGCTGATCCGGTGACGCCATTCGCCTTCTTCGCCGAAGAGGCCGTGGGCCTCACCGTCCAGCCCTACTGGGTGCTCGTCGCGATCGTCCAGTTCGGCCTGCTGTTCTTCCTGCTCCAGAGATTCCTCTGGGGTCCGATCCTGCGCACCCTCCAGACGCGTGCGGACAAGATCCGCGAGGGTCTCGACGCCGCCGAGGCGGCCAAGCGCGAGCGCGAGCAGATGACCGTCGAGGTCGAGCGACTGCTCGGCGAGGCCCGCCGCGAGGCGGCCGCGCTCTCGGAGCGCTCGACGAAAGCGGCCGAGGCCGCTGCGGCGGAGATCCGCACCCGGGCGAAGGAGGACGCGGACCGCGTCCGCGAGCGGGCGAAGGCCGACGCGGAGCAGCTCCACGCCCAGTCATTGGCCCAGCTCAAGGGCGAGGTCGCCTCGATGGCGGTCCTCGCGGCAAGTCGCATCCTCGGCAAAGAGGTCGATGGGGCCGCGCACCGCACCCTCATCGAGCGGTCCCTCGACGAGGCCGGGACCGAGCTCGGGAAAGACAACTAGTGCCCCTCACCGGAT
>DATLEG010000220.1:0-3976 GCA_035525465.1 Saccharimonadales bacterium (SeqCode) | reverse complement strand
GCGCGGAGTTCGCGCGACTGGGGGTCATGCACCGCAACACCTATGTGAACTCGCCCGAGGTCCTGCTCCCGACGCACCGGCTGCGGCGGGCGGAGCGGATCTGGCTCGCCGGGCAGCTGGTCGGGGTCGAGGGGTACCTCGAGTCGGCGATGAGCGGACTGGTCGCCGCGGTGAATGTCGCCGCGGCACTGTCCGCCGTCCCAGCCGTGGAATTCCCCGCGGACACCGCGATCGGATCGCTGGTCCGCTACGTCACCACGCCGCAGTCGGGCTTCGCCCCGATGAACGCGACCTGGGGCTTGTTCCCGCCGTTGCCCGATCCCGCGGTCAGGCGTGACAAGCGCGAGCGTGCCCGGGCCCACCTGGCCCGCGCGCGCGCCTCACTCACCGCGTTCGCCGCGGCGAGCCCGTTCCTGGACGCCTCGGCGGTCCCGCCCGATCCGGTCGATCTGCCCGCGGTCCCCGCGCCAGCCGCGGTGTAGTGTCCCGTTCCGGAAATACCCTGTCGCTCCATCGGCCCGGCATCGCCGATGCCGGCGTCGCCTTCGTCCGCGGGCTCGGTCATGCATCTCCGGATGCACTCCCTCGCGTGCTCCTCGGCTCCTTGGCCTCGGCGGCCCGGGCCGCGGATCGCCAAGGTATTTCCGGGGCGGGACACTAGCCGTGCCCGAGCAGCTCAGCTTCCGGCTGGGCGAGGACAAGCCGGACATCCTGCGCAGCCTCACCGCGGAGCAGCGCCGGGCGGTCGAGCACGGCCTGGGGCCGCTGCTCATCGTCGCCGGCGCGGGCACCGGAAAGACCCATGTGCTCACCGCGCGGATCGTCCACCTCATCGCCACGGGCCTCGCCCGGCCGCACCAGATCCTGGCCCTGACCTTCACCGAGAAAGCGGCGGCGACGATGCAGGAGCGGGTCGACCTCAACACCCCGCTCGGCCTGAATGACGCCGCGATCCGGACCTTTCACGCGTTCGGCGACGAGGTCTTCCGTGAGTTCGCGCTTGAGCTCGGCCGGGCGGGGGAGCTGCGGGTCCTCTCCCCGGCGGAGCAGGTGATCTTCGTCCGCGAGCACCTGTTCGATCTGCCGCTCAAGCGGTACCGCCCGGCGGGCGACCCGCTCCGCCACGTCCGGGCGCTGCTCGATCTCTTCGGCCGTGCCCGCGACGACGACATCGCGCCGGCGGAGTACGCCGCCTTCGCCGCCCGCCTCCGGGCGGACGCCGGTACGGCTGTCGATCCGGACGCCGCTCTGGATGAGGCGACGGCCCAGGAGGAGCTCGCGGCGGTCTACGGCGCCTACACGGCCCTTAAGGAGGCCCATGCCGTCGTCGACTTCGGCGACCAGATCGCCCTCTCGCTGCGGGTGGTCCGGGATCACCCTGCCGCCGCGCGCCGGCTGGCCGAGCGCTACCGCTACGTCCTGGTGGACGAATTCCAGGACACCAACGAGGCCCAGTTCAAGCTCGTGCAGGCGCTCGTCGCCCCGCATCGCAACCTCACCGTCGTCGGGGACGATGACCAGTCGATCTTCGCCTGGCGGGGTGCCACCCTCGCCAACTTCGACGCCTTCCGGGAGAGCTACCCCGAGGCCGCGGTGGTGACCCTGGTCGAGAACCGGCGCTCCTCGCAGGGGATCCTCGACGCCGCCTACCGCCTTATCCGTCACAACCCCGACCGCCTCGAAGAGCGGCTCGGCATCGAGAAGCACCTCCAGGGCCGGCCCGCACCGCCGCAGCCGGAGATCGACCATCTCGCCTACGCAAGCGCGGCCGAGGAGGCCGAGGCGGTCGCGGATCGGATCGCTGAAGAGGCGGTCCGGACCCAGCGGAAGCTGGGCGACTTCGCGGTGCTGGTCCGCTACAACTCCGACGCGACGCGCGTGCTGAACGCCCTTGCCCGCCGCGGGATCCCGGCGCATTTTTCCGGAGGAGGCCAGCTCTATGACCGGGACGAGATCCGTCTCCTGGTCTCCTTCCTCTCCTCGGTCGCCGCGCCCTCCGACTCGCGGCACGTCTACTTCCTCGCCACCTCGTCGCTGTACGCGTTCCCGCCGGCGGAGCTGGCCCGGCTGGCCGAGCAGCAAAGCCGCCGTCAGCGGCCGCTCCGCGAGCTCTTCGACGAGCTCGCCCGCGGCGAGGGCGCCGGCTTCAGCCCGGAGGCGGTCGCCTCGGCCACGACTCTGGTCGCCGATCTCGAGCACTACGCCGCCCGGGCCACGGTCCTTTCGACCGCCGAGCTGGTCTTCGAGTTCCTTGAGCGCTCCAAGCTCCTCGACCGCTACCGCGATCCGGAGTCCGCCCTGGCCGAGGAGCAGGGGCGCAACGTCGCGAAGTTCCTCCGCCTGGTGCAGGGCGCCGGCCGGGCGGTCCCCTCGGACCGGGCGGCGTTCCTGGTCCCGCACCTGGAGCTCCTGCGGGACGCGGGGGACGACCCGGCGGCCGCCGATTTCGAGCAGTCGGAGAACGCGGTGAACGTCCTCTCGATCCACAAAGCCAAAGGCCTGGAATTCGGGGTCGTCTATCTCATCGTCGCGACCGAGGAACGGCTTCCGGGGAGCCTTCGGGCGGCCGAGCTTCCACTCCCCGTGGGCCTCGCCCACACCCCGCCACCCGATCGCGACCGCCATATCGCCGAAGAGCGCCGCCTCGCGTACGTCGCGATCACCCGGGCCAAGGACGCGTTCTATTTCACCAGCGCGACCGACTACGGCGGCACGCGCTCGCAGCGGCCGAGCCGCTTTGTCGAAGAGGCCCTGGGTCGTCGGCCCGAGCGGCTCTCCTCTCGCCTCGCGGCATACGACGAGCTCCAGCGCTTCGCCGCCCCGCCTGACGCGGTGGACGCCCCGCTGCCCGCCCTGGGCGAGGACAACATCCTCACGGTCTCCTATAGCCAGATCGACGACTATCGGCGCTGCCCGCTCCGGTACCGCTTCGCCCACGTCCTGCGCATCCCGGTGCTCCCGACCCCGGCGATGATCTACGGGAACGCGCTTCATCAGGCCGTGGCCGACCATCTTCGCCGGCGGCGTGACGGCGAGCACCCGACCCTCGGCCAGCTCGAGTCGACGTTCCGGTCGGCCTGGCTGGCCGAGGGCTTCATCTCCCCCGAGCATGAGAGCGAGCGGTTCGAGGCGGGCCTGGGCGCGCTCCGCCGATTCCACGCCGAGGACGCCGCTGCTCCGACGCCTGACCTGGTCGAGCAGCGGTTCTCCTTCCTTCTGGGCAACGACCGGGTCGTCGGCCGCTGGGACCGCGTCGACGACTCTCCCGACGGGCCGGTGGTCATCGACTACAAGTCTTCGCCGATCGAGCCGGGAAGCGGCACGCCGCAGCGCCGGGCGAACCAGGATCTCCAGCTGCAGCTCTACGCCCTGGCCCACGAGCGGATGTACCAGGTCCGGCCGGCCAAGGGGATCCTCCACTTCCTCGAGACAGGCGAGCGGGGCGAAATGACGCCGAATGCCGAGGCCCTCGCCGCGGTCGCCGCGGTCATCACCTCCACGGCGGCAAAGATCCGGGCGCGCCAGTTCGCGGCCGCCCCGGTCCGTCCCGAAGCCCGCACCTGCGCGGAGTGCCCCTACAACCAGATCTGCCCCGACTCCTTCGCGGCGCGTCGCGTCGCTCGCGGGGGCTGAGGCCCCGGGCTGTCCCTGCGCAAAGACACTCTTGCTCACTGTCCGTGCGCAAAGACAGTGGCGCTCCCTTGGGTCACTCGCGGCGTCGACATTGGTGGGCCTGTCGGTGAGCTACGTGTGCGTCGGAGGCCGGCAGGCTCTTCCTCCGCTTGCGCGTCCCGTGCGTCATCGCGTGACGGCTCATCCCTGACGGACGCGTCTGCGCTCCGGAAGATCCCGCCAGCCTCCCCGAACGGCTGGCGGGGGTCGCGACGTCGGTGCGCCGCAGGGGCACCGACGGTTGATCCGGTCGCTGAGGAGAAAGGTCATCGTCACACCAGCCTGCCTGCGCCGCGGGCGGTGA
>DATLEG010000216.1:0-2936 GCA_035525465.1 Saccharimonadales bacterium (SeqCode) | reverse complement strand
GGTCTTGCGGCCAACGCGTTCGTGGTGACGAACACCGCGGCCGCGATGGGCGGCCTGACCTGGCTCACGGTCTCCTGGATCCATCGTGGGCAGCCGAGCGCGCTCGGTGCGGCCCTTGGGGCGGTCGCCGGCCTGGTGGCGATCACGCCGGCCTCCGGCTACGTGACACCGTCCGCGGCGATCGTCATCGGCCTTGGCGCCGGGGTGTTCTGCTACCTCGCGGTGCTGCTCCGGCCACGCCTGCGGGTCGATGACGCGCTCGACGTCTGGGCGGTGCACGGCATCGGCGGTACCTGGGGCGCCCTGGCGACCGGCCTGTTCGCCACCGTCGCGGTGAACAGCGCGGCCGCGGACGGCCTCTTTGCCGGGAACCCTGAGCAGCTGCTGAAGCAGGCCATCGCGGTGGCGGCGACCTGGCTGTACGCCGGGGTCGCGACAGCGGTGATCGTGAAGGCGATCCAGCTCACCATCGGACTTCGGGTGCACGAGCGGGACGAGGTCCTGGGCCTGGATCGCTCCCAGCACGGCGAGATCGCGTACCAGCTCGACTAGAAAGGGGGACCCGTATGGAGATCGCAGCATTCGCGTCGTTCGCGGTCCTGGTCATCGCCTGGCTCGTGCTTCCACTCCGTGTGCCCACCGCGACCCTTGCCTCAGGAGACACCGGGTCGGCCGGAATGGACGCCCAGGCCACCTCGGAGGTCGCCGCCGCAGCCTGAGACCACAAGACCCCGGTCGCGGGGCTAGCGCTCCGCCAGCGGGATCCACTTCTTGCCGGCGGGGCCGGTGTATTCGGATTCCGGCCGGATGAGCCGGTTATCGCCGTGCTGCTCCATGACGTGCGCGCACCAGCCGGCCATGCGGCCGATCGCGAAGATCGACGTACCGAGATCGGCTGGGATCCCGAGGTAGGTGTAGGTGGTGGCGGCGTAGTAATCGACGTTCACCGGCATCTTGCGCTTCTTGTTCACCTCGGAGACGAGCGCCTCTTGGATCGCGAAATACGGCGCCCCGCCGGCGTCCTTCGCGAGCGCCTCGCTGAACGCGCGGAGGAACTTCGCCCGGGGATCGGTCGTGGTGTAGACGCGGTGACCGAATCCGGGGAACTTGTACTTGCTGGCGAAGCCCTTCTCGACGAATGCGGGCACATGGTCGACGTTCCCGATCTCATCGAGCATCTTCATCGTCCCGTCGGTCGCGCCGCCGTGCAGCGGGCCTTTGAGGGCCGCGAGCCCCGCGGTCACCGCCGCGTGCATATCCGCGAGCGTGGCGGCGGTGATCCGCGCGGCGAAGGTCGAGGCGTTCAGGCCATGCTCGGCCTGAAGGATGAAGCAGGTATTGAGGATCTCCGCCGCGCGGGGGTGCGCGTCGTCGCCCCAGGTCATCCGGGCGAAGTTCGCGGCGTGCCCGAGCTTTGGATCGGGCGGGATGGGCTGCTCGCCCTTGCGCCGGCGGATATACGTCGCCAGGATCGAGGGGAGCTTGGCCACCAGTCGGATGGACTTGCGGTATTCCGCATCGTGCGAGTTATCGCCCTCGGAGGGGTCTTCGAGCGCCGAGGCCGACACGACGGTCCGGAGCACGTCCATCGGCGTGCCGCTCTCGCTCATCTCCGAGAGGATGTTCCGGAGGAACGGCGACAGGGCTCGGTGCTTGGTGAGCTCGGCTTTGAAGTCCGCCAGCTCCTTCTTGCTCGGGAGATCGCCGTTCAGCAGGAGGTAGGCGACCTCCTCGTACTCCGCCTTCAGGGCCAGCTCGTCGATCATGTAGCCGCGGTACTGGAGGAAGTTGTCTGACACGCTGCTGATCGCGGTCGTGGTCGCCACGACGCCTTCCAGGCCCCGGGGAGCGGCTGCGGTCTTCTGTTCCATCCCTCCATCTTCGCACCGCCGGGCCACTTGCGCCCGGCCGCCCGGCGGTCGTATAGTCCCGCCAGCGAAGTCAGGCAGCACTAAACCGTCAGCCCCTCATCCCACCCACCAGCGGAGGGCGGCGACCTTGATACAAGGTCGGCGCCCTCGCGCTATCCGGCGGCGGATAGATTGAGGTCGAGGATGTGACCATCGAGAAAGGCGCGTTGGCCCAACGCCGCAGTCCGGTCCCGGCCGACCGCTACCTGGGTGCGGTGCGGCTGGCCCAAGCCAGGTTGCCTCGCCGCCGGCGCCTTCCCCTCGTTGCCGCCGTCCTCTGCTGGTCGGTGCTCCTCGGCGGGTCCGCTGTGATCGCGGCGCGCGCGGGGGGCGGACTGGCGACCCTGGCCGGCGACGTCGGGTCGTACGCCGCCGACCTCATCCCGGCGGCCCGCGAGGTCGATATCCCACCCAGCGATGCCGCGGGGGTGGTCGCCACCGCTCCGCTCCTGGACCCATTGTCTGACTTCGTGGCCACGCCCGCGCTGCTGCTCCAGGGCCGGATCCCATCGTTCGCGATCAGCGGCAGCCAGCGCGTCCAGGTCAGGGTCAACGATGGGGCCGCCATCGCAGCGCCGGTCGATGCCAACGGGCACTTTGCCGCGCCGATCAGCCTCAAGGACGGGCCGAACTCGGTCGTGGTCGCGCTGCTGTCGGGCGGGGAGACCCTGGCGACGACGACGCGGACGATCGTCCTCGACCGCCTCCCTCCGCCGCTCGGCATCGCGAAGCCGAAGTCAGGCGACACGATCGACGGGTCGCCGGTCGTGGTGGAAGGGAAGGCGGAGCCCTACGCGGTCGTGACGGTGAATGACAAGATGGTCTTTGTCGGCGCCGACGGCAGCTACAGCGAAGCCTTCACCGCGCCCTCCGGGCCGCTTTCCATCGCCGTGGTCGCCCGGGACCGGGCGGGGAATGAGACACGGTCGGTGGCCACCGTCACGGTTCGTGAACGGGTGGCCGCCGGAACGCTCACGCTCTTCGTCGCGCTGGACAGACCCACGGTGAAGCCGGGAGCGACCGTCG
>DATLEG010000210.1:0-3930 GCA_035525465.1 Saccharimonadales bacterium (SeqCode) | reverse complement strand
ATTTCCTCTCGCTGGCGGCCGCTCCGTGACCGCCCGGGCGGCGATGCCCACCGATCTGCCCCGCGTGGCGAAGTTCCTCTCGGATGCAGCCGCCGTTCCCGAGGCGATCGTCGGCTCCGTGCTGCCCCGGGCCCTTGCCGCCGGTGCGTTCTCCGGCTGGCTGAAGCTCCTCCCGGGCACCTTCGGGATGCGCACCCGCGTGCGGGTGTACCTCGAGGAGTACCGCGGCCGTCTGTGCAGCGTGTCGCTCGTCTATGCCGGTCGCCGGCCCGAGTGGGTCGTGCTGGCACTCGCTGCGCTTCCGGACCCGTCCGGCTCGGAGGGATCCTTCCGGCTCCTGTCGCACATCGCCGCCGCCGCCGCGCAGCGCGGGATGCTGCGGGTCTTCGGCGCGGTCTCGGACGAGACCCGTCCCCGCGAGACGTTCTTCCAGGCCGGCTTCTATTCCTACACGCGCGAGACCTGGTACGCCGCGCCGCGTGCGCCGCTCGCCGCGCCGGCAGGGCGGCATCCGGGGCATCCGGCCCGGCGGTCGGATGCGCACGACCTCTTCCGGTTCTACGTGTCCACCACCCCGCATGCGGTCCAGCGGGCGGAGCAGCTCACGGTCGAGGACTTCGACATCGGTCACCGCTCGGGCGCATTCGACCCGCCGCATCTGGTGAGCGGGAACCCGCTCACGATGCGGCGCGCCACCGCGATGATCGCGGGCGAGGGCGCCGGCCATCGGCCGCTGGGCTTCGCGGCGAGCTTTCGCGGGCTCGACCACCATCCCCATGTGCTCAAGATCCGGACCGCAGGGGGGGACACCGAGCTGGCGCGCGAGCTCGTCCGCGGCGCGTCGCGCGAGCTCGATCCCGGGCGGCCGGTGACCTCGTCGGTCCGGTCGTATGAGGAGCATGTGGCGCGCGCGCTCGTGGGAGAAGGATTCCGCGAGGTGGCGACGGCTATGCTTTTCGTCAGGGAGCTGGCGGTCCGGATCGAGGAGCCGGCGCTGGCGCCGGCGGTGGTGAGATGAAGACGGAACGGGACGACCTTGACGCCATCCTTGACGCGCTCCCGCCGGATGTGGGCCACCGCATCCGCAGCCTCGAGAACCTCGATGGCCTGCTCGAGATCGTCATGGACCTCGGCCGGATCCCCGAAGCGCGGTTCGCCGGCCGCGAAGAGACCCTGTCGCACCGTGAGGTCACCGCCGAGGATCTTGCGTACGTCATCTCCCGGATCGGGCAGTTCGGCGGCGACAATCGCGCCGGCATCGAGCGCACCCTCCACCGCATCAGCGCGCTCCGGAATCGCGCCGGGAAGGTCGTGGGGCTGACCCTCCGCATCGGGCGGGCGATGTACGGCACGATGGAGATCATCCGGGACGTCGTGGAGTCGGAGAAGAGCATCCTGCTGCTCGGCCGTCCCGGGGTCGGAAAGACCACGCTGCTCCGCGAGGTCGCGCGGGTGCTTGCCGACGACCTGAAGAAGCGCGTGGTCATCGTGGACACCTCGAATGAGATCGCCGGTGACGGGGACATCCCGCACCCGGGGATCGGCCGCGCGCGCCGGATGCAGGTGGCAACGCCGGCCCTGCAGCACGCGGTGATGATCGAGGCCGTCGAGAACCACATGCCCGAGGTCGTCGTCATCGACGAGATCGGGACCGAGCAGGAGGCCCAGGCCGCCCGGACCATCGCCGAGCGCGGCGTGCAGCTGGTCGCGACCGCGCACGGGAACACGCTCGAGAACCTCATGCTGAATCCGACCCTCGCCGACCTGGTCGGCGGGATCCAGACCGTCACCCTCGGGGACGAAGAGGCGCGACGGCGCGGGACGCAGAAGTCGGTGCTCGAGCGGAAAGGGCCGCCCACGTTCCAGGTCCTGGTCGAGATCCAGGCCTACCAGAAGGTCGCGCTCTACCTGGATGTTGCCGCGACCGTCGATGCGATCCTGCTGGGCCTGCCGGTCTCGCCCGAGCAGCGCGAACGCGACGCGGGGGGCGATGTCCGGGTGAGCGCGACCAGCCCGTCGCGGCAGCCGGCGGAGGCGCTCGAGCGCCGCAGCACCCCGCGGCTTCCCGGTCCAAGCACCCGGGAGATCGTGAAGGTCTACCCCTTCGGCCTCTCCTGGAGCCGGCTCGAGGAGGCGGCACGGGGACTCGGTCTCCCGGTCGCGATCGTTCGCGAGCCTGAAGAGGCCGATGTCGTCATCACGCTGAAGAACTACTACCGCCGGAAGACGCCGCGCCTCCGGAACGCCGAGTCGAGCGGCGTCCCGATCTACGTGGCCCGCAGCAACTCCTCATCCCAGATCGCGAGCGCCCTCACCAGCGTGTTCGCGCTGCGGCGCGGCCCGGAAGAAGACGCCCTGGATGAGACCCGCGGGGCGATCCAGGCGGCCCTCGGCGGACAGAGCGATGTCGAGCTCCAGCCGCAGGAGGCCTACATCCGCAAGCTGCAGCACGAGCTCATCGAACGGGCCAACCTCTCCTCCCGCAGTACCGGCCACGAGCCGTACCGGCGGGTCCAGATCTACCGCTGAGCGGTCTCCTTCTCTCCCTCGAGGGCGGCGAGGCATCGGGGAAATCCGAGCAGGCGCGCCGTTTGAACGAGTGGCTCATCATTCAGGGCCGGACATCCCTGGTCGTTCATGACCCGGGCAGCACCCCGCTGGGGGAACGGGTCCGCGAGATCCTGCTCCATGCGCGCGAGATCCCGCTCGCCGAGAACACCCAGGCGCTCCTGTTCAGCGCGGCGCGCGCCCAGCTGGTGCGGGATGTCGTCGCGCCGGCGCTCGCCGCGGGGTCGGTCGTGATCCTTGACCGGTTCTTCGATTCGACCCTCGCGTATCAGGGCGCCGGTCACGGGGCCGACCGGGCGGGCCTGGAGGCCATCACCCGGTTCGCCGTCGGCGACGTCCGTCCGGACCGGACCTTCCTGCTGGACGTCCCGGTGGAGGTCGCCACCGCCCGCCGCGGCCGGGGGGATGGCCGGACCTGGGACCGCTTCGAAGCCGATGCGCAGGCCTTCCACCAGCGGGTCCGTGACGGCTATCTCCGTCTCGCGGCCGACGAGCCCGGCCGGTTCGTGGTCGTGGCCGCCGACCGGGACAAGGCCGCCGTGGCGGAGGACATCCGTCGCGAGGTCGAGCCGCTCCTCGGTACACTGCGGGCGCCATGAAGCTGGTCGTCGCGCTCGTCCATCCCGAGGACGCCGGAGCGCTGGTGAACGCCCTCACCGACAAGGAGTACCGGGTCACCCGGCTCCAGTCGACCGGCGGCTTCCTGAAGCAGAGCACCGGCTCGATCCTGGTCGGGGTCGAGGAAGCCCAGGTCGAGGACGTCCTGGGGATCATCCGCGAGACCTGCCACGCCCGGAATCAGTACATCAGTCCGATGCCGCCGGTCATGGAGCCGGGCGAGTTCTACATGCCCTACCCGGTCGAGGTTTCATATGGTGGAGCGACCGTCTTCGTCCTCGACGTCGCCCGTTACGAGCGGATCTAGCAGAACAGGCCTGTTTTCGCGGATTTGCCCCAGTACCTCTAGGTAATCCATTTGGACTAGTCAATTTGGTGGTGTTTCTGGCCGGTATCTGCTGTAGTGCCCCCCTTAAGAGCGAGCCTGGGCTTGCCGAAGTACCAGGTAGCTCTGCCGAAGGGAGGAACGTTAGATATGCGTCGGATCATCACTGCAGTTGCAGCCCTTGCCGCGCTCGTCCTCGGCGGCGGCGCCGGCATTTCTGGCTTCTAGAAAAATCCCCGCCTCCAAAGGCATGCGTTAAGAGAGCCTCAACCGGGCTCTCTTTTCGTTTCCGCAGCTTGTCGATTCGCGCTGGTGACCAGAGTCAATCGATGGCTCCCTTATCCTGCCCGCGTGCTCAATCCGCTTCGCGTACCCCCCAACATCCGCTTACTTGTCTACGGCGTCCTGTTGGCTGGTCT
>DATLEG010000188.1:0-2025 GCA_035525465.1 Saccharimonadales bacterium (SeqCode) | reverse complement strand
GAGGTCAGGACCTGACCCCCGTGCGCGACCGCGGCGATCCGCGCGGCGCGGTGCACGTCGATACCGACGTAGTCCGCGCCCGCTGCCTTGCTGGCCGGCGTGCCCGATCCGGTGTGCATCCCCATCCGGACGCGCACGATCGCATCGTGCGGGAACATGGCCTTCGCAAGCCCCTGCTGCGCTGCCCCCGCCGCCGCGACCGCGTCCGAAGCGGTCGCGAACGCCATGAACAGGGCGTCGCCCTCGATACGCACCTCGTGCCCCCGGGCGAACGCCGCCCGCAGGACCTGGGTGTGGACCTCGAGCACCTCGTGATAGCGGTCGGTACCGAGGTCGGTGAGCAGCTTCGTCGAGCCTTCGATGTCGGTGAACAGGAAGGTCACGGTCCCGGAGGGGAGCGCGCTGTTGATGGCCATGGCGCGCCGATTCTAGGAGCGCTCGCCCCCCTTCCCGCGCTTTCGTTAGATTTGCGGCGTGGCGAGCAGCAGCGCCGGCACCGGAGTGGTCGAGCGACTGGCAGCGCTCGCGCTGTTCGCCGACGCCGGAGTGGCCGAGCTCGAGGAGATCGCGCACCTGGTGGAGGAGCGGCAATTCGCCGACGGCGAGCGGATGCTGCGCCAGGGGCTCACCGGCTCGGGCTTCTGCCTCATCCTCGACGGCGAGGCGACGATCCGCCTGGATGGGAAGGACTACGGCACGCTCGGCCGCGGTGACTTCTTCGGCGAGATCTCCGCCCTGTTGGGCGAGCCACCGGTCGCGGATGTCGTCGCGAGCCACGGACTGCGCTGCGCGGTCATCAGCGGCCCCGACCTCGAGGGGTTCCTCATCGGCCATCCGCGGGTGCTCTATCGGATGCTCCAGGCCGAGGCCCGAAAGCTCCGCGCGGCGACACGGTGGCGGGGGTAGCCGAGCCACCGTCCCGGCCGTTCCCGCCGGGCGAGTACCCGGTGGTCGTGGTGGGGAGCGGCCCCGGGGCGTTGCAGCTGTCCTACTCGCTCCGCGCGCTCGGCGTGGACCACGCCGTCATCTCGGAGGACCCGTCCGCCGGCGGGATGTTCCGCCGCTGGCCATTCTTCCAGCGCCTGCTTTCCTGGACCAAGCCGTACGCGCCGGTCGAACGCGGAACGCGCTTCTATCAGCGCTACGACTGGAACAGCCTCATTCCCGATGGTCCCGAACACCAGGCGATCCAGGCCGGCCTCATGGACGGCTCGTCGTACTTCCCAGCCCGCGACGAGATGGAGCGCAACCTCGCGACGTTCGCGGATCGGACGAGCCTCCGCATCCGGTACGGCTGCCGCTGGGAGTCCACGCGCCGCGACGGCGGCAGCACGGTGCTCACGACGACCGACGGAGACTATCGCTGCACCGTCGCGGTCTTCGCCGTCGGGATGGCCGAGCCCTGGCGGCCGGCGGTCCCGGGGCTGGCCGACACCCCCCATTACGCCGACACGCGGGCGGCCGAGACCTACGCCGGGCGGCGGGTGTTCATCATCGGGAAGGAGGTCTCCGCGTTCGAGCTGGCCAACGGCTTCCTGCCCTGGGCGAAGCAGATCATCCTCGGCTCATCACGACCGGCGCAGCTTTCGGTGATGACGAATTCCCTCGTTGGCGTGCGCGCGCGCTATGTGCAGCCGTACGAGGACCACATGCTCGGCGGCGGGGTCGTCCTGCTCAACGCCGCGATCGACGCGATCGAACGCTCCGGTGCCGGCTTTCGCGTTGCCACCTCCGCGAGCGGCGGCGCGAACCGTTCCTTCGAGGTCGACGATGTGATCGCGGCCACCGGGTTCACGGCGCCGCTGCGGGACCTGCCGGCCCTCGGGGTCAGCACGACCGGACGCACGCACATCCCGGCGCTGACGCCGTTCTTCGAGAGCATCGGCGCTCCGGGGATCTACTTTGCCGGGACGATCACGCAGGGCTCCCCGGGTCTGAAGAAGCACGGCCTCCCGAGCAGCTCAGGGGCGGTCCACGGTCATCGTTACAACGCCCGCGTGCTCGCCCGCCACATCGCCCGGACCC
>DATLEG010000186.1:0-9201 GCA_035525465.1 Saccharimonadales bacterium (SeqCode) | reverse complement strand
CCTCGACCGCGCGATGGCCCGGCTGGTCCCGCTCCGCCGGGCCCGGGCGTCCGGGGCAGCCCGACGGCTGGCCGCGCTCTCCCCGCTGGCGGTGCTCGGACGGGGGTACGCGATCGTGGAGGATGACGGCGGCCGGGTCCGCAGCGACGCCGCCGGCCTGCGCGCCGGGCAGCCGGCGCGCCTGCGGATGCGCGACGGCCGCGCGGGCGTCACGGTCGGCGCGGTGGAGCTGTACAACGACGGGGAGGTGCGGGATGGCACGCGCTGAACAGGATCCGGCGGCCGGGCCCCCTCCGCAGGCGGTGGAGGCGGCGCTCACCCGGCTCGAGGGGATCGCCGATCGGCTCGAGGATCCGGCCCTGGAGCTGGATGCGGCGGTCCGGCTCTATGAGGAGGGCCTCCGCCTGTACGCCGAGTGCACCGCCCGGCTCGACGCGGCCGATCTGCGGATCACCCAGCTCGCCGACGCGCTCGCCAAACAGAGCACCGCTGATCGGCCGGCAAGCGACTGAGACGTACACCGTACGGAGTACTCCGGTATCCGGGCGGTATCAGCACAGCGCGAACGCAACGTACGGGTAACACAAGCGCCATCCCCGCGGTTATGACAGGCAAGAGACTGTCGTGACCGGCGCCAAGTGTCCCCTTACAGAACAATCAAGGGATAGCTTGGCTGCCAGGGAAAGGACCCGCAGGTGGCCAGGCCGTTCGCAGCGATCTCGGGCGTGATCGGCTCGATCCTCCTCGCGAGCACCCTCCTGGCCACCGTTCCATCGCCGGCCGCCGCTGCGACGCTCGATCAGGGGGAAAGCACCCTCCTCGCCGCGGTGAACAGCTTCCGCGCCGGTCGCGGCCTGGCGACCCTGGTCGCCTCCGACACCCTCACCTACGCCGCGAAGTGGATGGCGACCGACATGGCCGTGAACAGCTACTTCTCGCACACCTCGCTCGACGGACGGAGCCCGACCCAGCGGATGGCCGACTTCGGCTACCCGGCGTTCGCGACCTGGGCCGGGGAGGACCTTGCGGCCGGCTACAGCAGCGCCGCGGATGTCCTGACCGGCTGGCTGAACAGCCCGGCCCACCTTGCGGTCCTCACCAACCCGGCGTACCGCGCGATCGGGATCGGCCGCGCCTACAGCGCCGCCTCCGCCTACGGCTGGTATTGGGCCGCTGACTTCGGTGGTCAGGTCGACGCGCCGACCACCGTGCAACGCTTCGACTCCGGCTTCCACGCGGCCTTCTCAGCGCAGAGCCCCAACCCGACCCTCGCACCCGGCCAGACGACCACGCTCGTCCTCGCCCTGCGGAACACCGGCTACCGCGGCTGGTACCTCGGAAGCCCGGGGCAGCAGGCGAACATCGCCACCGCCGACCCGCTGGACATCGCGCGCCCGGACCTGGCCGTGAGCTGGATCGCCCTGAACCGTCCCGCCACCACCACGACGGGCTATGTCGGGCCCGATCAGGTGGGCTGGTTCCAGTTCCAGGTGAAAGCCCCGACCACGCCCGGCGTCTACCGGCTCTCCGTGCGCGGGGTCATCGACGGCACCACCTGGCTCGAAGACCCCGGGGTCTACTTCCTCATCACCGTCCGGTAGACCAAGGTCACGCCGCGCGATGCGCGCGGAGGAACGGCTCGAGGGTCTCGAGGAAGAGCTCGGGCCGCATCCCATGGATCCGATGCCCCTGGCCCGGGAAGCGCTGCACCTGGACCCCGTCCTGCCCGCCGAGGCGCTCGATGTCGCCCGGCGCGAGCGCGCTCTCCTTCGGGTCGGCGGCCAGGAGCAAGGTCGGGACCGGCGGCGCCGCAGCGATCAGCGCCGCATGGCCGTCCGGATCCCCGGCGATGAACGCGTCGACGAACGCCGGATCGACGTCGGCGTAGTAGCCGGCCAGCCGCTCGGGGGCGTAGAACCCACGGACCTCGCCGACCGTGCGCTCGCCCCGGGGTCCCGGGCTGGGGAGGGGCAGCCGCGCGATCGCGGCCCGGAGTGCCGACGGATCGGCCTGGAGCGCGAGCGCGGCCCGCAGGGCCTCGTAGTAGGCGCCCCGCCAGCCTGTGCCGTACAGGCTGACGATCGGATCCTCCAGCACCAGGGCCCGGAACGGCCGCGGATCTCGTGCCGCGGACAGGAGCGCGGTCGCCCCGCCGAGCGAGTGCCCGATGACGATCGCCGGCCGGCCGACGAGCGCCAGGATCCGGTCCAGATCGTCGGCGAGCAGACGCACCCCGTAGGACGCCGCACGGCCGCTCTTGCCATGGCCCCGCGCGTCGTACGCGATGACGCGGTACCGGGTGGCCAGGCGCGGGAAGATGTTCTCCCAGTCCTCCGAACGGAAGGTCGCCCCGTGGAGCAGGATGATCGGAGCCTCCGTGGGCGTCCCACCGCCGGAGTCGTAGTAGGCAAGCTTCGGATCGCCCTTCTGGGTCCGCGCGCGCGGAAGACGCTTCGGCATCGGGCCGAGTCTAGGCACACCGGAGTGCTCTACGCTGCGGGCCCGTGACCGCGGCCACAGCGCGCAAGACAGCGGACCGCACGCGACTCGATCAGCTGCTGGTCGAGCGCGGTCACGCGCCCAGCCGTGAGCGGGCCCAGGCGCTCATCCTCGCCGGATCGGTGCGGGTCGGTGGGGAGGTCGCGGACCGGGCGGCGCTCCCGGTCCCGGCCGGCGCGGTCGTCACCGTGGACCCGGGGCCGCGATTCGTCTCCCGTGGCGGCGAGAAGCTCGATGGGGCGCTTGCGGACTTCGGCGTGGCGGTGACGGACCTGGTCGTGCTCGATGTCGGGGCCTCGACCGGGGGCTTCACCGACCGGGTCCTCCAGGGTGGGGCGCGGGTGGTCTACGCGATCGATGTCGGCCGTGGCCAGCTGGATTGGCGCCTGCGGAACGACCCCCGGGTCGTCTCGCGCGAGGGCGTGAATGCGCGGACCGGCTTCGTCCTTCCGGAGCGCGTCGATCTCATCGTCGCCGACCTCTCCTTCATCTCGCTCCGGATCGCCCTTCCGCCCTGCTTCGTCCACCTGCGCGAGGGCGGTGCGGTCATCGCGCTGGTCAAGCCGCAGTTCGAGGCCGGCCGGGCGGCGGTCGGTCGCGGTGGGATCGTCCGCGATCCGGCGGCGCGGGCCGACGCGGTCGTCGCGGTCGCCGAGCACTTCACCGCCGCCGGGGTGGGCTGCGTGGCGATCGCGCCATCGCGGATCCCCGGGCGCGAGGGCAACCGTGAGATCTTCGTGCACGGCCGCCAGGGCGATGCGGGCCTGGCCCCCGGACGGATCCGTGAGCAGGCCGCCGAGGCGGCGGCATGAGATTCGCCCTGGTCGTCCGACCCGATCGCGCGGCGGCGATCGCCGCGGCCCGCGCGGCCGCCGGACGGATGCGCGCCGCCGGACACGACGTCGTCGAGGTGAATCTCGACGCCACGGACCTCGCGACGGCGGTGGCGGGGGTGAAGGTGGCCTGCGTGTTCGGCGGCGACGGCACGATGCTCCGGGCGGCCCGCGCGTTCGCGCCCCTGGGGATCGGGCTCCTTGGCGTGAACCTCGGCCACCTGGGGTTCCTCACCACGACCTCGCTCGAGGACTTCGATGGCGTGGTCGCCGATGTCATGGCCGGCCGCTACACGATGGAAGAGCGGACGCTCCTCGAGGCGCGCCACATCCGCGGGGACACCGAGCTGCTCCGCGTGCTCGCGCTGAACGATGTCGTGGTGGCCCGCGCCGAGCTGGTGCGCTCGATCCATGTCGCGGCGCGGATCGACCAGGACCCCTTCGCCGTCTACTGGGCCGACGGCCTCATCGTCGCCACCGCGACCGGCAGCACGGCGTACGGATTCTCCGTCGGGGGCCCGCTCATCCTGCCCTCATCGCGCGCGATCATGATCGTCCCCATCGCCCCGCACCTGTCGTTCCCGAACGCGGTGGTCCTCGATGTCGATCAGACGATCTCGCTCGAGGTCCAGGACGAGCCGGCCCGGCTCTCGCTCGATGGGCAGGAGGAGCACGCGGTGCGGGCAGGCGATCGTATCGAGGTCCGCCGGGCGAACGAGGTCGCTCGCTTCGTGCGCACCGCCGGGATGCGGCCGTTCCTTACCGTCCTCCGGCAGAAGATCCTCAAAGAAGGAGGTGCCCCGGGATGAGCCTGAACACGGCGGCGACCGACGCGGCGGTGCGGCTCCTGCGGCAACGCGTGCCACGCGTGCCGGTGGTCGCGATCGTCCTGGGATCCGGGCTGGGCAAGCTCGCCGATGAGGTCAGCGGTGGCGCGCGCATCCCCTACGCCGAGATCCCGGGCTTCGCGACGAGCACGGTCGCCGGTCACGCCGGGGAGCTGGTGACCGGGACCCTCTCCGGCAGGGACGTGGCGGTGATGAAGGGCCGGCTCCACTGGTACGAGGGCTACGACATGGACGCGGTCACCTTCCCGGTCCGGGTGTTCAAGGCCTGGGGGATCGACACCCTCATCCTCACCAACGCCTGCGGCGGATTGAATCCGTCCTACTCCGCCGGCGACCTCATGGTCATCTCCGACCACATCAACTTCATGCCCGGCAACCCGCTCCGGGGAAGGAACGACGACGCGCAGGGCCCGCGGTTCCCGGACATGGTCGGCACCTACACCGAGGAGCTGCGCGACATCGCGAAGGCGGTCGACCCGAAGGTCCAGGAGGGCGTCTACGTCGCGGTGCCCGGACCGAACTTCGAGACCCCCGCGGAGCTGCGCATGCTCCGGGGGTTCGGCGCGGACGCGGTCGGCATGAGCACGGTGCCCGAGGTCATCGTCGCGCGCCACATGGGGATGCGGGTGCTGGCGATCTCCACGGTGACCGACATGGCGACCGGCATCCCGGGCCAGATCGAGCACGTCGACCACCAACAGGTCTTGGCCGTCGCCGACCGCGCCGGAGCTCGCCTGGGCGAGCTGGTGAAGGGCGTCGTCGCCCGGCTGTGAGCGGTCGGCCGCGGAGCAGCCGCGGAAGCGACAAGGACGGGGACATCGGGGTCGTCCAGCTCATCGAACGCAAGCGCGACGGTCAGCGCCTATCCGCCAACGAGCTCGGGTCGCTCATCGACGGATACACCCACGGTCGAGTGCTCGATTATCAGATGGCCGCCTTCTGCATGGCGGTGGTGTGGCGGGGGATGGATGCCGAGGAGACCGCGGCGCTCACCGCGGCAATGGCCTCTTCCGGCGAGCGTCTCGATCTCCGCCGCTTCGGCCGCGTGGTCGATAAGCACTCGACCGGCGGAGTGGGGGACAAGACGACCCTGGTGGTCGCGCCGCTCGTCGCGGCCTGCGGCGTTCCGGTGGCGAAGATGAGCGGGCGGGGCCTCGGCTTCTCCGGCGGGACGCTCGACAAGATGGGATCGATCCCCGGGTACCGGGTCGACCTGTCGACCGCGGAGTTCCTCCGGCAACTGGGGGAGATCGGGGTCGTGCTCACCGGCCAGACCGCCGACCTCGCCCCCGCCGACGGCCTGCTGTACGCGCTGCGAGACACCTCGGGGACCGTGCCGTCGATCCCGCTCATCGCCTCGAGCATCATGTCCAAGAAGATCGCGGCCGGCGCGCGCGCGGTCGTGCTGGATGTGAAGGTCGGGCGCGGCGCCTTCATGAAGGATCTCCGGTCGGCCCGCGCGCTGGCGAGGGCGATGGTCGCCATCGGCGTCGCGCACCGGATGGCCGTCACCTGCGAGCTCACCGACATGGACCAGCCGCTCGGCCGGACGGTCGGGAATGCCCTGGAGGTCGCCGAGGCGATCGCGACGCTGCGCGGCGACGGTCCGGCGGATCTGGTCGCGCTCGCGCGCCTCGCCGGCGCCGAGATGCTCCTCCACGGCCGGAGGGCACCGGATCGCGCGGGCGCGCTGGCGCGCATCGATCGCGCGATCGCCGACGGCAGCGGTCTCGCGAAGCTGCGCGAGCTCGTCGTGGCCCAGGGCGGCGACGGCCGGATGATCGACGACCCGGCTCGGCTGCCGCGCGCTCCGCGGGTGCTCACGCTCCGGGCGGCGCGGACCGCCTTCATCGCCGAGATCGCGGCGGATGCCATCGGCCAGGCGTCGGTCCGCCTCGGGGCCGGACGAGAGCACAAGGGGGATCCGATCGACCATCGGACCGGGATCGTCCTCCAGGGGAAGGTCGGCGACCGGATCGAGCGGGGAGCGCCCTACGCGGTCGTCCATCTCGCCGGCCGCGCCGGCGATGCTGCAGCGCTCGCGCTGATCGAGGCCGCGTACCGCTGGAGCGCCCGCGCGGTCCCGCGGCGGAAGCTGATCCGTGGCCGCATCGCCTCCGGCTGAGCTAGGCGGTCCGCTCCTGTTCGACCAGAGCCGCGCTGCGCTCCTGTTCGATCATCGCCAGGAACGCGTCGACCACCGACGCGTGCCACTGCCGGCCCCGCTCCCGCTCGAGCTCGCTGCGGACCACCGGCCAGGGAAGTGCGCGGCGATAGACCCGGTCGGTCGTCATCGCGTCGTAGGTGTCGGCGACAGCGATGACCGAGACCTCGATCGGGACCTCTGATCCCCGGAGGCCGCGCGGGTATCCGGTGCCGTCGACGCGCTCGTGATGCGAGCGCACGAATTCCGCCCCTTCCCAGAACTCCGGAAGGCCGGCGAGGAGGTCGTAGCCGAATTCGGCGTGCCGGTGCATCTCCTCGCGCTCGGCATCATCGAGCGCGCCGGGCTTTTGGAGCACGCGGTCGGCGGTGCGCACCTTCCCGACGTCGTGCAGGAGCGCGGCATCGCGGACGAGCTCGATCTGGACCGGCTCGAGGCGCAGGCGCCGGGCAAGCCGCTCGGCATAGCCGGCGACGCGCTGCGAATGGCCGTAGGTATAGGCATCGCGCTGTTCGATGAGCGAGGCCATGACCCGCACGGCACGACGGGTCCCCACACGGAGCCGGGCGGCCGCGCGAAGGGAGAAGACCACGAGCAGCGATGGCGCGAGGACCACGATGAGCGCCACGAGCGATCGCTGAGCCGCGAACGCGCCGATCCCACCGAGCAGATAGAGCGCCGCGAGGTGCGGCATCTCGGGACCATGGCGCACCTGCCAGGACGCCAGCGGTGAGCGGCGCATCTGGAGTCCCACGGCGACGTCGATGAGCAGGGTGTTGACCGCGAATCTCACGACACCGGCCGCGATCAGCGCACCGATCTGCCGCTCGAGGTCGCCGCCCGGACCTCCCAGCAGGAGATAGGTGGCGGCCGCGGCGCCGCTGTCCAGGGTGGCCACGCTGGCATTGAACGTCCGGCTGTACCAGCTCGCGCCGCTTCGGAAGAGCTGGGCCAGTCCGGTGGAGCCGCCCCCGACGACCATCGCCAGCGGGATCGGCAGGAGGAGCGCACCGGCGAAGGTCGCGGCGTCCTCGACGGTGATCTTCGTCTTATGCGAGAGGTGGACCGGACGCAGCTGCGCCGCGAAGGCGAGGCTGAAGAGGAGCGCGGCGGTCACGAGCGGCGCCACCTCGAACACCGGCGACGGCCGTGCGGCGGCCGCGACGACGAGCGAGACGGCACCTCCGCCGATCACGGCGACCAGATACCGGCGGAGGGAAGGTCGCATGGTCCGCATGGATTCAGGGCAGCGCGGCGCCGGCCTGATAGGTCGTCTGGAAGGTGAGCGCCCTGTTCGACTTGCCGGTGTAGCTGGTCCAGGCGGCATTGGTGCCCTTCACCGCGGTGACCGTCGAGACGTTCGTGGCGGTGGACACCCTGACCGTCGTCACGACCGCGGCGCTCGCGAGGAGGGAGTAGGCGGGCTGATCGCGGACGATCGTCACGGTCGAGGCGACCGCGGGCGAGCCGGCCGCCGGTGGGGTGATCGCCGACGCGGTGAGGACGTTCACCGGGATGTGGAAGGTCCAGTCCATCCGCGCTCCCGCCGCCGCCGAGAGCGGGAACGAGGTCGTGTAATCGACCGTGCGGCCGTCGATCGTCAGCACCGGGTCTTCCTCGCACCACTTCTCGCCGCCGTCGGCGGATGTGACCGGGACGAGGAAGGCGAGGATCGCGAAGGCCGCGGCGATGCGCATGCGGAAGCCGATACCCATGATGTGTGTTTCTCCCACCACCAGATCTCGCGCCACCACCCGATCCATCGGGGGGCTGTGCCATCACACCGCACGGCGACTGCCGCTGTGTCACAGCGCTGTATCAGGCCCGGTCAATATGCTGACACCGTGGTGAGACCCGTAGACTTCGACCGGTGATCGGACGTGGCCTCCGCGGTCCCGGAGCGGGTCTGAACCCGATGCTCCTCATCGCGCTCGTCCTGCTCGGCTTCTACTTCCTCACCGGGAGCCTGCAGGGGCCGATCGGGAATGCCTCACGCGATCCGGTGGCGTTCGTCGGGTTCCTCGTGGCGATCATCCTCGGGATCACGGTGCACGAATTCATGCACGCGTATGCCGCCCACCGGCTCGGCGACGACACCGGTCGTCTCCTTGGGCGCATGAGCCTGAACCCGTTGGCGCACTTCGATCTCTTCGGCACACTGCTCTTGGTCGTCGCCGGCTTCGGCTATGGCAAGCCGGTGCCGTTCAATGAGTCCCGGCTGCGGAGCGCGGCCGCGGTGAGTCTGGTCGCCCTGGCCGGGCCGTTGTCCAATTTCGCCCTCGCCGCGGTCTGTGCCATCCCGGTGCGCTTCGCGTCGCCGGATCTGTTCGGTGGCGCCTATCGGGAGATCCTGGTCCTCGTCGTCTTCTACAACTGCATCCTCGGGATCTTCAACCTCATCCCGATCCCGCCCCTGGACGGCTCGAACGTCATCTACGGCCTCCTGCCGCCCCGCCAGCAATACACCTGGCGGAGCTTCCAGCAGTACGGGCCGATCCTCCTCCTGCTGCTCCTTCTCGCCGGCGGCAGGATCTTGCAGACGATCGTGTTCGGCCCCGCGACGGCGCTCGCTGCGCTCCTCCTCGGCACCCGATTCTTCTGATGCTCGGTCGCGCGCGGCAGACCTGGCGCGTCGTTCGGGCGGGCCGGTCGGCCGACGAACGGCACGCCCGGCGCACCGCCGAGCTCCTCCAGGCCGGCGGCGCCGACCCCGAGCTCATCCAGGCCGGCCTGTGGCACGACATCGCGAAGCCGGCCGAGACGCGCCTGTGGCATCGGATCGCCGCGGTGCTGCTCGACCACCTCGCCCCGTGGGCCCGGCGCCGCCTCGCCAGCGGAAGCTCGGTCTTCGCCCGCT
>DATLEG010000158.1:0-2212 GCA_035525465.1 Saccharimonadales bacterium (SeqCode) | reverse complement strand
CGACGTACGCATCGGCCTGGGCGACGGCATCCGGAAAGCTGTTGGCGGATTCGGACATGGTGTGGACTCTATCTCACCGCACCGCCCTGGCATTGTCCTGGATGTCGCGGTCGAGCAGGAGATGGTAGGGATCGATTCCCGCGTGGCCGGGCTTGCGCGGCACGGTGACGGTGATCGACTGCGCACCCGAGCGGAGCCGGCGCTTCTCGAGATGGAGGGGTTCGCCGGCGGAGTCGAAGACGCCGATCTCCACCCAGTCGTCCATCGGCACCTCGGTCTCGGCGCCGACGCCGTCGACCGCCACCTTCCGCGCTACGACGTCGAGCGTGACGCGCCACCCGCCCGTGCCGGTCGGCTCGGCGCGGGCCTGCTTCGCCCGCAGGTCCCAAAGCGTGACTTTCTCAAAAAGGTCCGCGAGCAGATACCGCAGCGGCCCGGGCGTGACGGCCTGGAGCTCCCGGTAGAGATCGCGGGAGGTCGGATACGGCGGATCACCGGAGCGGTGCTTCTCCAGGAAGCTGCGAAGCGCGGCGTTCACCCGCTCCTCGCCGACATATTCGCGGAGCGTGTACATCACGAGGGCGCCCTTGCGGTAGACGAGATTGGATTGATCGCTCAGGAGCAGAAGCGGGACCTCGCGGTTCTCCCGGCTGTGGCGGCGGTTCATGTACTCGATCCGCGTCAGGTCGAGGAACTTCCGGACCTGCTCGCGGCCGTGGGTCCGCTCCAGGACCATCATCGCGCTGTACTGCGCCAGGATCTCGGTGAGCATCGGCGCGCCCTCCACGCCCGCTGGCGCGACTTGACACCCCCACCACTGATGCGCCACTTCATGGGCGACCACGGCGAAGGGGGTGTCGAGGACTCCCTTCTTCTCGTCCACCTGCGAGAGGAAACCGAGCCCCTCGGCATACGCGATGGTGGTCGGGTACGCGTGGGCGAGCTCCGCGTAGCGGGGGAACTCGGCGATCCGGATCTGGCGGTACGGATAGGGACCGAAGTGCCGGGTGTAATAGTCCAGCGAGGCCCGGACGCTGCGGATCATGCGGTCCACGTTGAAGCCATGGCGGGGGTGGTGGAAGATCTGGATCTGGACGCCGTTCCACCAGGCTTCCCGCACCTCGTAGTTCGCCGAGAGGAAGGCGTAGGCGTTCCGGATCGGCGCGTCGGAGGCGTAGTGGAAGTAGCGCCGCCCGTTCTCCGTCCATGTCCTGCGTAGCGTGCCGGGGGCGACCGCGATCTGGCCCTCGTCCGTGCCGATCACGGCCTCGAAGTCGATCCACTCGCGGCCGGCCGGATCGCGTGTCGCCTCCAGGTCGTCGCGGGAGCGGGCCGCGGCCTGCGGCGCGAGCCCGTGCTCCTGCCGCAGGCCGGCATCGGCGAGCTCGCGGCCCCTCTGGTAGCCGATCACGGGCAGCCACCGGCGATGGTTCGGCTGCCTCCCGCCCAGGTGGTCGAAGTAGGTGCCGTTCCCGACGACCGAGGTGTTGATGTCATCGTTCGGGAATCCCCGCGGCGCGAAGAGCACCTCGAAGCTCATCCGCAGCGAGCCGCCCGGCTGGAGCGCCTGCGCGAGAGCGTAGGTGCGATGACCGAGCTCGTCGTCCGCGATCGCCACCCGGGCCAGCCGGTCGAATTTCACCGCGCGGGTCTCGACGTCGGGATGGACGGACAGGTGGATGGTATCGATCACTTTTCCGGTCCGGTTCTCGAGCCGGTAAACGCCGCGAACCTCGACCTCCCGCGTCTTGGGATGGATCTCGACGCGCAGCTCCGTGCCGGTCATGGAAGGCTGCGGGACGCCTTCGAATCTTCCGTAGCGCCGCTCGTACTGGGCGCGGATCTCCGCCTCCTCGAAGCCGGTGCGGTAATCGTTGAGGACGTTCGTGTTGTAGAAGACGAACCCGCCCACCGTCAGGATCAGGACCGCCGCCGTCGCCGCGGCTGCGGCGGCGGGACGCGTGAAGCGCAGGCGCGCCAGCCGGATCCGCTGCCGGATTCCCCGCTCCTCTCCGCGCACCCAGAACAGATTCGCGGCCACGGCGAAGAGCAGCGCCCACTCCGCCCAGTAGAGCTTGAACCAGAGGAAGGGAGCGACGAACGGCCCGAAGCCGCTCAGGTCCGAGTAGACCAGGCCCGGATCGGAGCCGTAGACGAGCAGGCGATGCTCGACCCCGAGCCGGCCCGCGAAGACGGAGAAAAGGATGAACAC
>DATLEG010000141.1:0-5977 GCA_035525465.1 Saccharimonadales bacterium (SeqCode) | reverse complement strand
GGGCGGCGGACCGCTGGACCCCGCTCGGCAGCTTCGTCGTTGACGGAAACTACGGCGCGGGGACGATGCACGCCTTCCTCGCCACCGGCGCCCGGAAGGTGGCCGAGCCGGAGAGCGGCGACCTCGAGGAGATGGAGCTGGAGGAGGTCCCCTGGGATGAGGCGATCGCCGCTCTGGGGCGGGGCGAGCTGAAGCAGCTCGCGAGCGCCGCGGCGCTCGCCCTCGCCGCCCGCATCACGTCGGTCGATGGGGGCCCGGGCCGGCGCTAGCGGCCGCGCGGCACCGAGAGCGAGGCGACGGACAGCAGCGCGTCGTTGGTCCCGCAACAGCCGCTCGTGGGCGAGCCGCAGTCGCTCGCGGGCTCATCGCAGCAGGCGCTTCCCGGCCCGCCGGAGCAGACCCCGGTCTGCGGCAGCACGAGCTGCACGCGCTCGGCGCCCGCGGTGTCACCGACGAGCGCACTGACGATGGAGCGCACCTGCTCGTAGCCGGTGAGCATGAGGAACGTCGGCGCCCGGCCGTAGCTCTTCATACCCGCGATGTAGAGGTCGCGCTCCGGGTGGGCCAGCTCGCGCGCGCCGTGCGGCGGGACCGTGCCGCAGCTGTGCACATTGGGGTCGATGAGCGGGCTGAGCGCGGGCGGCGCTTCGAGGATGTCATCCAGGCGCACGCGCAGCTCGCGCAGCGGCTGCAGGTCGGGACGGGACCCGGTGACCGCGACGATCTCATCGAACGGACCGAGCTCGCGTCGCTCGTCGGCGACGAACACGCCATCGCTCGTCGTGCGGAGCGTCGAGGTGCGGAGCACCTCCTGGCGGATCGCCCCCTGCTCGACGAGCACGCGCATCCGCGTGCCGAGCGCACCCCGCGCCGGCAACGCGTCGTCGGCCGCGCCCCCGTACTTCGCGTCGGCGAACGGACGACGCACGACCCAGGTCACCCGGGTGCGCGGCTCCTGCTCGGCCAGCGTCGCGAGATCGATGAGCACGTTGAAGGCCGAGTGGCCCGCGCCGACCACGAGGACACGCCGACCCTCGTAGCGCGCACGGGACGAGCCGAGCACGTCGGGGATCCCGTAGACGATCCGCGTGGCCGCGTCGGCCTCGCCCCGCGCCGGCGTGCCGCTTGCGCCGATCGGGTTCGGGAGCGTGGAGGTGCCGGAGGCATCGATCACCGCGCGCGCGAGGATCTGCTGCTCCCCGGCGGGCGTCGCGACCGCGAGCACGAAGGGCGCGTCCTCGCGACCGGCGGTCTTCGCCTTGTCATGGCCGAGGCGCGTGACCGACCTGACGCGGTGGTCCAGCCGGAGATGCGGCGCGATCTGGGGCGTCTCGGCGAGCGGGCGGAGGTAGCGCTCGACCAGCTCGCGGCCGGTCGGGTAGCCATCGCCATCAGGAGCGCTCCACCCGGTGCCCTCGAGCAGCGCGCGCGCCGCCGCGTCGATGTCGTACCTCCACGGCGAGAAGATCCGCACCTGTCCCCAGGCCAGGACGCTGGCGCCGACCGAGGAGCCGGCCTCCAAGACGATCGGGGTCGCGCCCCGGGCGACACAGTGGGCCGCCGCGGCCAGGCCCACCGGGCCGGCGCCGATGATCGCGATGGGCAGCTCGTTCTTGCTCACTTCATGCTCCCGACGTAGCGCTCCCGACAGGATGGGCCTTGATATCGACGATTGTCAATATCCAAGTCGGTCGATATGATCGCCCAGTGGATGACCTGAAGCTGCTCCAGGCACTTGGCGAGCCGACCCGGATGGCCATCGTGCGGCAGCTGGCGAATGACGGGGAAGTGTGCGCATGCGACTTCACCAGTTGCTGCGAGGTGAGTCAGCCGACGGTCTCGCATCATTTGAAGGTCCTGCGTGAGGCGGGCGTGGTGAGCTGTGAGCGCCGCGGGACCTGGATCTTCTACCGGCTCGAGGCGAAAGCGGCGTCGCGCATCGCGGCCCTCGGGCACCTGTTGACCGCCGGCGCGCAGCGGCAGCCGAAGCCCGTAGGCCGAAGGCAGCCGGCCGAGGCGACCTAGCGACGTCGACCGGTCCGGCTACGCCCCGGTGTCGGCGATCTCGATGACCACGGGGTCCCAGCGGTTCTCCGGCCGGTCGATGACGTTCAGCGGATTGGTGTCCACGACGAGCTGGCCGGCCCGCGTGCTGATGTGGAACAGCTGGAGCGGCTTGGGGGCCGGCCCACCGGTCACGACGGCGGTGTGCTTGTCGTACCTCGATTGATGGCAGGGGCAGTGGAATTGGTCCTCCGCCGCGACATACGGGACCGCGCAGCCAAGGTGGGTGCATTTGCGATACGCCGCGACCACCGCGCCGGGGGCATGGAGGAGGAAGAAGTGCCCCTCCCGGAACAGGATCGGCGCGTCATTCGTGGCGCCGAAGCGCTCGAGGATCGCGGCGAGCGGTCCGACCGTTACCGGGACCCCGAGACCGACGACCCGGTTCACCTTCAGGAACGGGAGCAGCGCTCCGGCGACCTCGAGGCCGGCGAGCCCGGCCAGGCCGGCGAACGCGACGCGGAAGACCTGGCGGCGCCCCACTGGCCGGCCGGGGTGTTGGGTGCCGACGCGGATCATCATCCACCTCCGACGCGCCTGTAGTAGATGGCGTCAGCGTACACCAGGGATACCGGAGGTCAGCCGGCGCGGGGAGAAGGGCGCGATCCGAGCGTCAGAAGCGCTCCTCGCGAGGCCGGGCCCGGCGAGCTCAGCTAGGGGTGCAGGCGCGCCTCCGGGGCACCGCCGGCGGGGGCGGCGATCTCCATCACCCAGCGGACCGAGTTGGCGCAGGGGCAGGCGCCGCCGACGCGGGCCAGGCGCGGCATGCTCCCCATCGCGTCCTTGAGGGTCGTCGTCCCGGCGCTCACCGCACGCTGGAGCTCGGCCCAGTGCTTCACGTCGAGGGACGCGAGGTAGGCCTCGGGCAGGTGGTCGCGGACGTGGCCGATGTAGGCCTCGACATCGTCGAACCGCTGCCCGTCGACCCCGACCGGCTGGAAAGCGTGCTCGCCCCGCCGGCGGAAGAACGCGCGGTCCGGCACGCGCAGGAGCTCATCCGGCCTCAGGCCGCCGCTCTCCTGACCGCTCGTGCGGACCTTTGCGTAGAGGGCGTCGGCCTCGTCGCGCGCCAGCTGCGGGAAGCGCGCGCGGACATGGCGCTGGTTCAGGTCATCGAGCATGTGCTCGACCTCGCGGACGTATTCATCCTGGGCGACACGATTGGTCTTGTCCTTGAGCCCGAGCTTCACGTTGGTCTCACCACCGCGCTCGTCGCCGAACATCTCCAGCCCTCGGCCATACCACTTGCAGACAGCGCGCTGCAGGTACTCCATGGTGATGAGCGCGTCGGGCTTCGCGGCCTCCTCGCACCAGCGGCGCATCGGGATGACCCCGGTCGCGAGGTGGAAGGCCTCCTCGCGGAGCATCGGCGGCATCGAGTCGGCCATCGGATTGTAGGCATTCACCTTCTGCATCGTGAGCTGGTACTTCCCCACTCGGTCGATGAGCGCGGCGAACACGACGTTGTCCACGAAGCTGTCGTACTCGAGGTTGAACGCCGCCAGGACGTGCGAGCCGGTCTGCATCGAGAGGATCTCCTCGACCATGTCCTGCGGCTTCGTGTCGGTGACCGGCGACCAGTCGGCGCTGGTGAGGAGATGGATCATCTGGTAACCGTGGCGGAGCTCCTCGGCCATGACCCGGAGGACCCAGGCCTGGTCTTGGGGATCGTTGGCCCGGGCGAGGGTCTGATGGTGCTGCTGGATCGAGCCGAACTCGGTGGACGCCTGGGCCTTGATGATCCCAAGAAGCTGCCGCGCGGCCTCGGGCTCGAGGTCCTTCGGCGCGGTCGCCTTCGGCTGCCCTCGCCGGTCGCCGACCTCGATCTCGGTCGCGGTGTTCTGCGCGAGGCGGGCGCAGAGGCAGAATGACTCGTCCTTGGGGAAGTGGCGGTCCCATTCGCCCGCGAGGCGCTCGTACTCCGGGAAGTTGTGCCGCTGCCAATGGAGGACCGCCTCGTGATACGCCCGCGGCAGCTGGCTCTGTCGATCGCTCACGCGGTCAAGCCTACTCGCGTCAAAATCTGGCTAAAGCCGCTTCTCCAGCGCGGTGAGCGGCGCCGCGGTAAACCCCATCGCCCCGAGGAACCCGGCGATCTCGGCGTCCGTCGCCGCGACCATCGTCCGGGCGACCTGGGCGCCCTGCTCCCGGAAATGGGCCAGGAGCGCATCGCAGAGCCGGCGCCCGAGATCCCTCCCCCGTGCGTCCGGATCGACGCCGAAGAACTCGATCCACCCGGTCGGCTCTTCCAGGCCGAACTCGCCGCCGCGGACCTCCCCGAGCATGAAGCCGCAGACCCGCCCCGCCGCTTCGGCGACCTGCGACGCGTCCGGGTCGCGGCGCAGGTAGTAGCCGATCCGGCGCTCCCAGACCTCTGGGCGGTAGCGTCCGGTGATCCGCTCGTCGATGCGGGTGACCGCCTCGATGTCCAGCTCGGTGAGCGGCCGGATGCGGATCTCTTCGGTCATCCGCGGCAGGATAGCGCTGGCAGGGTCCGTGCACTGCCTTGCTCGTGCCTGAACGCGCCCTCCCAGCCGATGTCCTCATCTCACCGACCGAGGCGAAAGGCCGCATCGAGCGCGGTGAGGCGATCGTGCTGGACCTCATCGGCGACGAGTCCTGGGCCGGGCTCGACTCGGCGCCGAAGAACGCGCTGCGGATCCGGCCCGCGGAGTTCCGCGCGCGCCTGCCCGGTCTGCCAAAGGAGCGCGAGCTCCTGTCGCTCTGCACCTGACCGCACGATGAAACGAGCATCCGTGTGACGCTCATCCTTCGCGATCACGGCTTCCGCGCCTCGGCGATCGAGGGCGGATTCGGCGCCTGGAAGGCCGCCGGCCTGCCCACCGAATCGAAAGAGGTCGAGCGCCGCAACACCGTCCTCGATGTCTGCCCGGAGTGCAAGACCGCCCACCGCTGACCGGATGGACCCTCGGCACACGAAGGAACGGGTCCGCCGTACGGCGGACCCGTTCCTTGTGTTGGGCCAGAGGCGGGTCAGGCCGGGTGCTGAACAGCGGTCCTGCGGCCGCGGGTGACCAAAAGGGCGGTGCCCAGGATCAGGAGCGGGATCCCGCCGAAGATCACCAGCCAGATCGCGAGGTCAGCGACCCCCCGCAGGATGAGGGCGAGCGCCGCCAGCGCGGCGGCCACGGTGCGGGACGGATCCCAGGCCTTCGGATCGGCCGGGGTGATGACGGACAGGGCCGGCAGGATCGAGACGGTGATCGTCGAGAACTTCGTGCGCTGGGCGATCCCGTTGATCTGACCGGTGAGCTGCTCGACCTGGGTGCGGACCACGGTAAGGGCCTGATCGATCTTCAGGATGTCGTCGATCTTGTCCGCCCGCGCAAGCAGCGCGAGGTACCGCTGCTCTTCGCTCTGCTTCGCCACCAACCGGGCCTTGAGGTCAACGAACTGCTCGGTGACGTCCTTGCCATCGACGTTCGACGAGACGACCTCCGCGTCGAGGCCGCGCAGCTGGCGGAGCGCCTCGTTGAAGCGATCCGACGGGACCCGGAGCACGAGGTTCGCGGTGCGGTCGTCACCCTTCCCGCCCTGGCTCAGGCCCATGACGTCGCCGCCGAGAGCGGCGGCCACCTGCTGGGCCTTGTCCGAGGTGCCCCAGGGATCGCCCGAACGGAGCGCGATCGTCGCGGTGAGGATGAGCGCGCGGTCCGGATCGAAGGCCGGGGCGATCGGGACGGCGTTCCCTTTTGTCGTCGTCGCCTGGTCGGCGGTGCCGGCGGCCGGCGCCCCGAGGGCGGCGGCGGGCTTCACGTCGGTCCGGGCCGCGAGGTTCTCGACCGGCGGCTCACCGATCGCCGACCGCGGGGCTCCGGTGGTCGAAGTCGCGCCGGAGCATCCCGCCAGGACGACCGCCAGGAGGACCACCGGGATGAGCACGAGTCGCGTC
>DATLEG010000139.1:0-3308 GCA_035525465.1 Saccharimonadales bacterium (SeqCode) | reverse complement strand
GGGGGGCCGCGGCCAGTAGCGCGACGATCCGGCCGCGCACGCGACGATCGCTGCTGTCGTAGCCGCCCACGGGCGCCTTCAATGCTGGGACCGGCCGTGCGGAGCTCCGAAGGAAGCGGCAGCGTGCTCGGAACGGGCACGCGTCGCACCGCGGCGCGCGTGCGGTGCAGATCGTCGCGCCAAGGTCCATCAGCGCGGAGTGCCATCGCGCCGGCGCGCGCCGCGAGAGGTGCGCCTGGTCGAGGCGCACCGCCTCCCGCTCGCTCGCGACGCGTCCCAGGAAGACACGGCCGAGCACCCGCCGGATATTCGTGTCGGCGAAGGCGACCGGATCGCCGTGGGCGAAGCAGGCGACCGCGCCCGCGGTGTACGCGCCGACGCCAGGGAGCGCGTCGAGCTCGGCGACGGTCCGCGGCAGGCCGCCCGGGTGGCTCCGGGCGATCCGGTGCAGGTCGCGCGCCCTCCGGTTGTAGCCAAGGCCCGACCATTCGCGGAGCACGTCCCCCAGGCTCGCCCGGGCCAGCACCGCGAGCGTCGGGAAGCGGTCCAGGAAGCGGGCATAGGCCGGAAGGACGCGGGCGATCTGGGTCTGCTGGGCCATCATTTCGGACACGAGGATCGCGTAGCCATCGGTCGTCCGCCGCCAGGGGAGCGGCCGCGCCTGCCGCGCGTACCAGCGCAGGAGGAGGGCGCTGGGCGTGTACAATCTCGGCACATCACCACCGTACGCGGCGACGGCGCTGAGGGCCATGCGAGGCCTTCAGTGTCTTTTTTTGGAGCCGCGACGCGAGCGTCGGAGGCACGAAGTGAACCCTGACAAGCCGGTCCCGATCTCCGCCGACGGACTCAAGAAGCTCGAGGCCGAGCTCGAGGAGCTGCGCACGGTCAAGCGGCAGGAGGTCGCCGACCGGATCCACGCCGCGATGCAGTTCGGCGACTACTCCGAGAACTCCGAGCTGGAGACCGCCAAGAACGAGCAGGCCTTCCTCGAGGGTCGCATCCAGACGATCGAGCAGATGGTGAAGAACGCTGAGATCATCGACGAGACGGTGCACCACGACACCGTGGACATCGGCAGTCACGTCACCATCGAGTCCGACGGGGACAAGGAGCAGTACGTCATCGTCGGCTCGGCCGAGGCGGCGCCGGCCGAAGGCCGGATCAGCAACGAGTCGCCGGTCGGCAAGGCCCTGATGGGACACCGCAAGGGCGATCTGGTGAAGGCGGTGGTCCCGCGCGGCGAGGTGGAGCTGAAGATCCTCGCCGTCAGCTAGCGTTTCGGCGATGACCGGCACCGCGACCGACCGCGAGCTCTTCTGGGCCGACGCGGTCGCGCGCTCGCTCCCGCGCGATGTCCCGCAGGTCATCCGCGACTCCAAGACCCCCTCCGGGCCGGTCCCGATCTCCGGCCTGCGCGGGCCGGTCATCACCGATGCCCTGGCACGGGCGTTCCGCGAGAACGGTCTGGACGTCCGCTACGTCTTCACGATCGATGACTTCGATCCGATGGACAGCCAATCGATGCGCCAGCAGGCCGGGATGGCCGAGCACATGGGCAAGCCGTTCGCGCGCATCCCGTCCCCCGATCCCGCCGTGGCGAGCGACTTCGCCCGGTTCCACGCCGACCGATTCCTCGCGACGTTCGACCGGATCGGTATCCGTCCGCAGGAGATCCACTGGCTCCGCGACCTCTATGGCGGCGGCGCGTTCGATCACGAGATCGACCTCGTGCTCCGTCATGCCGACACCGTCCGCCGGATCTACGCGACGGTCTCGAATGTCCAGAAGGAAGCGGACTGGCTCCCGGTGTGGGTGGTCTGCGAGCGCTGCGGCAGGATCGGGACGACCCACGCGACCGACTACGACGGGACGACCGTGGCCTACACCTGCCGGAAGGACTACGTGGCCTGGGCCGAAGGGTGCGGGCACTCCGGGCGGATCGCCCCGTTCCGGGGGAACGCCAAGCTCCCCTGGAATCTCCAGTGGTGCGCGATGTGGGACTTCTTCTCGGTCACCTATGAAGAGGGCGGCAAGGACCTGCTCACCGAAGGCGGCTCGCGCGACCGGGCGAACGAGCTCTATCGCGCGATCTGGGAGAAGGAGCCTCCGGCCGGCCTGATGCACGAGTTCCTCACGCTGGGGGGGAAGAAGATGTCGACCTCCCAGGGCATCGGCGCGTCGGCGACGGAGCTGGTCGAGCTGTACCCGGGAGAGCTCGTCCGCTTCCTGATGCTGCGGACGCACCCCAAGCGGGCGATCGAGTTCGACCCCGCCGGGAACAGCCTGCCGCGGCTTGTCGACGAGTACGACCGCTGTGCCGAAGCGTTCTCGAGCGACCCGGAGACCGATCTCGCGAAGGTCTGGAAGCTGTCGCAGCTCGCCGCCGAGCCGGCAGCCCCGGGGTTCGTCGTGCGCTTCTCGGTCGTGGCGAGCTGGATCCAGATCCCGAGCATCGAGCCGGGTCGCGAGGCGGCGCTGCTGAAGGGCTCGGCGCTCACGCCGGGCGAGCAGGCCGACCTGGACACCCGGATCGCGCTCGCCCGCATCTGGCTGGAGCGTTGGGCCCCCGAGGAGGCGCGCTACTCCGTCGCCGCGACGCTACCGGACGCTGCCCGGACCCTGAGTGCCGCCCAGCGCGCGTTCCTGGGTCGGGCCAAGGACGAGATCGGCCGGACCGCCGACGCCGAGGCGATGCAGGAGCGGTTGTACGAGATCGCGAAAGAGGTCGGCCTGGTGACGGGGGAGGGCAAGGTGAGCCGCGACGCATTTGCGGCGCTCTATCTTGCCTTCATCGGAAAGCCGAATGGCCCGCGCGCGGCGTGGCTGCTCGTCACCCTGGATCAGGCGTTCGTCCGCGCGCGCCTCGCGGAGGCCTCGGCGGAGCGATGAACGGCAAGCTCGCGGTCGCGATCATCTGGCACATGCACCAGCCGTACTACAAGCATCCGCAGACCAGCGAGTTCGTCCTCCCCTGGGTGCGGCTCCACGCGTCGAAGGATTATCTCCACATGGCCCGCCTGCTCCACGAATTCCCCGGGGTGAAGCTGAATTTCACGATGGTCCCCTCGCTCCGGGACCAGCTTGACGACTACGCTCGCGGCGCCGACGACGAGGACACCCGGCTGACGATGCGGACCGTCGAAGGATCACTCACCGCGGAAGAGCGTGACCATGTGCTCGCGCGGTTCTTTTCGATCAACCACGGCAACGTCATCCATCGGCACGACGAATACCGCCGGCTCCTCCAGCTCGCCATGGCCGCGAAGGACCGGCCCGAGCTCCTCTCCGACGACTACTTCGTCGACCTG